>CAMOJK010000016.1 GCA_946616835.1 uncultured Lachnospiraceae bacterium | reverse complement strand
AAAAAATAAAAGATATGCTGACAAAAACAAGGCGTTCACAACAAACATAGAGTATGAGTTGCAAGTCTGGTCAGCAGCGTATCGTATCCTGCAGAGGGGGATCATGATAGAGTAAAACACTATCAGGCTGAGAGTATATATGGTACATGCCTTTATGCTGATGCTTCCGATATTGTTTTCAAGTGTGTAAGCTGCCAGTGATATCAGGATAAAGCATATGCAGAATGAAAAGCGAAATCCATAGTAATTTGGATAATCAAATGCATGCATAAATTTGTATAGAGGAAGTATAAGCATACATGCTACATAATACATGATAAGAATAGCGGAAAGCAGTTTTATTCTTCGGGAAATGCTTTTGGATAAGAAAAAAAACGGGCAAAGCAGCAGAACTGGAAGCCCACAGTATAGGGCAGGTATGCTATTGTTTATTCCCTGAAATGTACCTATGAAAAATGCGTTGATTAGATCCGGTATAGTGGCAGTTAGCTCACGGAAGTCTTCATTATCTTGAGCTACATGTGAAAAAAGATAATAAGCAGCCGGAATATGGGTTGCGCCACATAAAGCTGCCGCGAGCAGGACTGAGGCAATCCAAAAAGCTGACCTGCAGATGACTCCTTTTATGGAAAATTTGCCGTTTCGGCTGAAAAAAGAAAGAACGAAAATAAGTAGTTCGAATATGCCTACAATGAACCCCATATAAAAGTTTGTTAGAAAAAGATAGGCGAACGATAATGAGAGTCTGACAAAAAGTTTGGGAGTGGTGTGGTTTTCTGATGTATTGTTCTGGATGCAACCTGTAGCCATAAGGTTAAAATATGTAAGTACAGGAAGTATGTACAGAGTATCCAGCCACATTATGTTGAGGTACATTCCGGCAGTAAAACCGCTTAGGGCATAGCAGGAGGCAAAAAGTATAGAAAGGGGAGAGTTCATCTTAAGGGCCTTTTTTTCATAACATTGGAATGTGGCGGCAGCAAATGAAAGCTTTAAAGTTATCACTATTACTGTTATTACGGTTTCAGGAAGATAATCAATGAGATAAAGAAGGTTGAAAGGACTTAGGCAGTAGTATGTATAAGTGAGAGCAGTGCCGGAACCGAGGTAAAGAGAAAAAGAATACCAATAGTCTGTTTTACCTGTTATGGAAGAAAGAAAAAGTTTGATAAAAGGGATGTATTGATGTACCAGATCTCCACACAGGATAGTATAGTTACCGAAGCCTGTTATGCCTAAAAAAGTCAGTCCGGCTAAAAAAATGGCAGCGGTCAATAGTGCTGAAAGAATCGGATATGCTTCTGTCCTAAAAAAACGCCTCATTTAGCGTCTCCAGGAGTAGAAGAATCATTGTCAGCCTGCTGTGATTCTGAAGTTTTGAAAAAAATGGAATTAAGATATATTACCAGCCTTATGATAGAAATAGAAGCAAGGATAATCAGCGCGGTAACACTGATTATGCAGCCCTCTTTAGCGAATCTGGCAGTGTATTTGAGTTCTATGTCATGCGGACCCGTGGGCAACACGGCGCCTAAGAAAGCATCCTCAACTGTAGCTATGGTTTCTATTTCTTTGCCATCACAGTATATGCTCCAGCCCTCATCATAGGGGATTGTTGTGAATAGTATGGGGCGGTCTGCAGTTACATTAACAGTGGCTTTTATGTCAGAGGACCGGAATGATGTTATTGTTGGTGCAGTGGAGGTGAGGTCATCACAGACCGACTTTAACTTATCATCCTTTAGGTATTCGTAGAAATACATAGCACGGCAACTGTCAGTCGTGATGTCACCGGCATTGGTATAGACTGCTATTTCGTCATATTGTTCTGAAGGGACTACACCAGAAATGTATCTGTAATTCGAGGAATTGAGCAAAGACGCTTGGACAATGTTTCCGTTCTGCATTTCCGGTGTTTCCCACCACCCAAGCGTTTCACAGATAATATACATGGTATTGCGGACAGCAACGCTTTCGTGCTGTGCAAAACATCCGAAGAAAAGTCTGTCATCTTTGTGAGGTGTCACAAAGGTGTAGTATGCCAGATTTGAAAGAGAACTCTTTTTTACAAATAGCGTAGCCTGTGGATTCTCCATTATAATGGTATTGTAGTTCCCTTCAAGTATTTGACTTCTGTCTACAGGAGTGAAGAAAGAATACTCTGTGCCGGAAAGCTTTGTTATGAGCTGGTTCTGGTTTAGAAAAGGATCGTCCGTGGCACCATATTCCATTATGTCGTCATCAGACATGAATATAATTGGAAGATATGAATCATACTGTGTTACTTCTGGTTTTATTATTTCATCGCTGATTTCAGCATTTTTTTTCAGTTCTTCTTCTTCGGAGTAAGCCTTAATTTTATATTTAGCACCTACGAAGGCGTAGGTGACAGGGGTGTATCCCGCATCAAAAATAACCCTGTTAGGTGCGGATATTCCCAGACCTAATAGTGCACGTCTGAGATTATAATCATCTGAAGAGGAAAAAGTGTTTAATCCTGCATAACCAAACCAGGCAGAAGCGTTGGAAGTACTTTCATTTTTAACGCTTATACGATATAACCCTTTATCTGAGGATTGAATCTCGTTTACGACATCACCTTCAGTGAGCCATTGCTCTTCAGCAAGCTCTGTTATAGGATTGGATTTTATTGTGCCGGTAATGTAAAAGTTAACAACAATTTCAGCTACCAAAAGTAAGGAAAAAGAAGCAAATAGCATATGCCGTAAACGCATATTGGTTTGTTTTCGGCTGATGATAAACAGTAGAAGATAAAGCAGTATGAATGTTGCGTTTATAACTAATCCCGCATTATCATTTCCGGTCTGATAAGACTGGTATCTTACAGCACAAATTGGGATCATTGCAGAATATAACACAATCAGTGAGAGTGAATATATGCAAAATGTTTTTTTGTTTATATTATCGGTCTTCTCAAATGTATATGCTGATATTGCGGCTAAAACAAAGCTTATGCAGAACGAAAAACGGTAAGCATACCAGTTGGGATAATCAAATACATGCATGAATTTATACAGCGGAAGGATAAGCATACATAGCATGTAATAAATAAGCAATATTGCAAGCAGTATCCTGTCGCGTTTTGAGACTTTTTTTTGTATGAAAAAGAAAGGTGCCAATAGTAATACGGGAAGTCCTGTGTACAGGAAAGGTATATTATTATCAAGGCTGGGAAAAGAACCTACGAAAAAAGAATTTATTATATCCGGTATTGTTGCCATGAGACCATGAAATGATTCATTATCTTCCGCTAGATGTGAATAGAGAAAATAGGCGGCCGGCATCAGGACCGAAGCACATATCATCGCTGCCAATATAACAGATGCTGCGTACAGAAATCCTTTTTGTAGAAAATTCTTTATTGTTTTTTCTGAATATTCTCTGAAAAAAGAAAGAATAAAAACTAATGCTTCAAAGACTCCAACCATAAAAGCTATGTAAAAATTAGTGACGAATAGAAAGGCAAAGGCTATTGTGAGACTGATAAAAGGAAAATGTTCTGTGTTGTCTTTTCTTGAGGAATCTTCCTCTTCGGGTTTGCTTATTCCACCGGCGGCTTTCATTGTAAGATATGTTATCAATGGAAGCATGTATATAGCATCAAGCCAGATAATATTGGTATACATTGACGCTGTGAAACCGCCAAGAGTATAGCATAGAGAGAATAATATTGTGGATGGTTTTTTCAAGTGTAATGCTTTGAATGTGAAAATTTGGAAAGTACTTGCTGCAAGTGATATTTTTGCAGTTATAAGTATCGTTGAAGCAATTGAAGCAGGCATCCAATCAATAAGGTAGATCAGATTGAATGGGTTTATGCAGTAATAAGCATAGGTGAGGGCTGTTCCGGATCCCAGATAAATAGAAAGTGAGTACCAATAGTCTTCTTTTCCCGTTAAGGCGCGGAGAAACATTTTGATAAAGGGGATGTACTGCTCGTCAAGGTCCCCAAATAGAATAACGTTATTGCCAAATCCAAGCACATCCACCGTCCATAATCCTATGAGAAAGGTGAATGTGGCTAAAAGGGCAGCATAGAGAGGAAATAGCGTTTGCTTACTTAGTGTTTTCATGCTTTTGTGGCTCCCTCATTTGTTTGCTCAGCACCGGTGTCATGGGTGGTGTCATTATTATTTTCAAGAGGCACCTTTTTTTCAGCGTTTTTTCCCTTAAGATAAATCATTGCAAGTATTAATGCTGCGATTGTTGATATAACACTTCCGGCAAATGCATATGGGGCGGTGTAATCGAATATGATAGTGTGTTCGCCGGGAGCAAGAGCCAGAGCGCAGAATGCATCATCGGTAGTGACATAGATCTTATTGGGAACACCATCAACATATGCTGTCCAACCTTTGTCATAGGGGATGCTTGTGAATAGTACAGGTCTGTTTTCGGTGGCTGTAACAAATCCTTCGATATGATCATCTGTAAAAGATGTTACGGTCATTGTACCTTCCTTTAGATAATCGTAAACCTCTTTAAGGGCATTTTCATCATAATAGGAAAAAATGACATCGTTGACAGAATACGAGTTGTATCCACCTGTGTTGATATAGAAAACCTGATATGTATAATCATCAGGGGATGATTCAAGTTTTGTGTTGGTCAATTCTGCTGATTCCTGGCTTCGGTTCACTTCGTAGATGGCACCGGAAGCCATTGTCAGAGAACAGTCCAAACCAACAGGGTAGGACCTTATTATATAAGGCGAGAGTGAGTTGAAATATGTTCCGTTTTGTGGTTTAAAAAAAATATATGCTTTTTTGTTCTCTTTTTTGGGGATAGCGTATGTTACCCAGCCTTTATTGGCTATATCCGTAGTAATATCATAAGCTATCATGTCTCCAAGATCGTAAACATCCGTGTTGAATGTATCTGCTACCATACCGTTGTCGGAGACTGTTTCGTATACGGTTATATCTCGACCTGTCATGCTGTGAACCAGATTGTTCATGCTTTCAAACGGATTATCACTTGATTGGTAGGATGCGATATCTGAGCTTACGGTATATGCAATAGGGAGAACCATAGAGTTTTCACTAATGGCGGGGTGTGTGGTTGTCAGCTCAGACGGTATATCTATTGTGTACTTGACAGAAAAGAGCATATCGGTGAGAGGCAATCCGCTGACATCGTAAAGCATATGATACGCATTTCCTATACCTAAATTAGCGAAAGCGGTTCTTTGAGCCGTCTCTTCATAAGACATGAAAGATGTCAGAGTGTTTATGCCGAAAAGTGCTGCTCCATTAAAACACTTTTCGTTGTTCACGCGGATACGGTAAAAATCCTGGTCTGCATTTTTTATGGAATAGATGGCTTCTTTCTCGGTATTGTACCAGTGATTAAATTCTGTATTGGACATCCGTCTTTCATCCTCAGAGGACGAGCCGGCAACTGATCTGAGAGAAATGCTGCTGCTTATCAGGAGTTCTGCTGCGAGCAGAATGAAAGTAAGGGCATATAGATATTTTTTTTGAAAAATTTTTCCGGCAACGGCCTGATCGTTGCTTCCTGAAAATTTAATAATAAGAAAAGCCCATGTAAACAGAAAAAAGGCATTCAGGATGAGATATGGGTCGGATACGGAAGTGATGCCGGTGACTGAGTTGAACAGCACGAGAAATGCATATATTGCACAAAAAGAGGCAGCAGCTTTCCATAGTCCCTTTTTTTCAATATCTGCCTTGTGTACCCATGATTTTTCAGCAAGGGTTATAAGCATGAAAACTATACAAGGTGAAAACCTGAATGGGTAGTAGTTCGGATTATCATATGCATGGAGAAATTCATACAACGGAAGGAAAAGAGAAGCGCAGAGATAGAATAAAAGTATCAATGTTGCACAGAATTTTTTACTAAAGCTTATTTTTTTTGAGAAAAAATAAAAAGGAACAAGAAGCATCACGGAGAGACCGCAATACAAGTAGGGAGTCTGGCTATAGATGCCTGATCCCGAACCTGCAAAAAGTGCACTGAAAACATCCGGTAATGAGGCGCTTAGACTGGGAAATGCTTCGCCAACACCGTTTAGATGGCTGAAAAGGAAGTATCCTGCAGGAAGCAAAAGCGCTGCGCAAAGGGCTGCTGATAAAATGACTGATGATGCGAATATTCCGATTTTTTTCAGGATACTTGGGATTACAGTGTATACTTTGTTTTGGGTATCTATTTCTGTACAAATGGTTATGCATACAAAGTAAATTGCTGTGAAGATTCCCATTATGTATCCCATGTAAAAATTGGTTATAAAAAGAAAAGCGTAGCTTAGGGTGAGACAGAGAAAATTCTTGATATCAGCTTTTTTGACTTGCCTTGAAATGAAAACGATCAGAACCGGCAGTAAATACAGACTGTCTGCCCACATACAGTTTATACTCATTATTACAGACCATGAGCAGAATGCATAGCAAATCGAAAAAAATACAGCAGGAATTTTTTTTTGCCCTAAAGTTTTTTCTGAATACCAGGAGAATGTTGCTGCGGCAAGACCTGATTTTAGAATTGAAATAATGTGAGTTATGGTGATAAGGGAAATGCCGGGCAAAAGATAAAGCAAATTGAAAGGACTCAAAGAATAGTACACATAAGTAAGTACAGAAGGTGAACCTGCATACAATGAAAAAGAGTACCAAAAGCTCTGCTCTCCTTTTAATACACGGATAAATGACATTATAAAAGCAAGGTATTGATCAAGATTGTCGCCGTTGGTTATGCTTCCGGGAAAAAGGAACCCGTTTATCGCTAAAAGTAATGCAAATAATAAGCATGCTGCAGCGAATGCGATGAGAGGGGCAGGGAGAGCTGAAGATTTTGAAAATTTATTCTTGTCTGGGTCTGTGTGAATTGTTGAAGTTGATGTCATGTTATCTCCTTAATTATGGTAATAATTGATGTAGCAGTGCTTTGGGAACTGTACATAAATTCTACAGCTGTAAGAATTTCATTTAGAGATTATACAATGAACAGATTAAAATGACAAATACCGAAAAAGAAGAAGAATTATTACTTTACAGAGTGGAAAGGTTTTTGATATAATTCCATTGTTGTTTGAATGCACGGGCATGTTGTGCAGTGTATTTGGGGTTTATTTTGACTCATTATAGCAAAAAATAAAAAGATCTTTTGGATGAAAGATCGGGAGAGAGGGCAAAAGAATGTCGATCAAAGTTAGTGATGTATTGCTGGTTGCAAAGCAGGCAAAAGCTTCCGACGTGCACCTTACGGTGCAGCTTCCTCCGATGATGCGTGTTAACGGTCATCTGGTGAGAATGGAACAGTTTCCGGTACTTACCCCGGACGATACGCTGGAACTCATGCTTTCCATTACAAATGACCACCAGAGGGAAATCTTTAACAGTAAGGGTGAGTTGGATATGTCATTTGCGGTGGATCCTATCGGAAGATACCGAGTTAATGCTTTCAGACAGAGAGGCTCTGTTGCGTTGGCGCTCAGAACCGTTAATACCGTAGTACCCAGCCCTGAGCAGTTAGGCTTGCCCCAGGCTTTCGTAGATCTCTATACCAGAAAGAGAGGACTTATCCTGGTTACGGGGCCTACCGGTTCCGGTAAGTCCACATCACTTGCTTCAGTTATTAATATGGTAAATGAGCACAGGGATGCACATATCATTACACTTGAGGATCCTATCGAGTATCTGCATTTGCACAAGACCTCCATGGTTAACCAGCGTGAGATCGGATTTGACTCC
The DNA here is from genome assembly GCA_946616835.1 of uncultured Lachnospiraceae bacterium. Lineage (GTDB taxonomy): Bacteria > Bacillota > Clostridia > Lachnospirales > Lachnospiraceae > NK4A136. The sequence goes on along the minus strand of CAMOJK010000016.1, from coordinate 31,047 downwards.
ATGACATATGCAAATGCTCTTCGAGCTGCACTCCGTGAAGACCCCGATGTTATTCTCGTTGGTGAGATGCGTGACTTTGAGACTATTTCAGTTGCCATCACCGCAGCCGAGACCGGACACTTGGTGCTTTCCACATTGCATACAATCGGTGCTGCATCTACTGTCGACCGTATCATCGATGTATTCCCGCCTCACCAGCAGCAGCAGATTAGGGTACAGTTAGCAAACGTTCTGGAAGCAGTTATTTCCCAGCAGCTTATTCCTACCGCTGACGGACAGGGCCGTGCCGCTGCATTCGAGGTTATGATTGCTAACTCTGCTGTACGTGCCCTTATTCGTGAAGGTAAGTCACATCAGCTGCTTTCCGTAATGCAGACCAACAGAAAGCTGGGCATGATTGCTATGGACGAGGCTATCACCGCACTTTTCCAGGAAGGCAAGATCACCAGGGATATGGCTATACAGTATGCTGTTGATCCTGATGGAATGGCTCAGAAACTGAGATAATATAAAGAGAATGATTGACGACCGGATGCTGAGGATGCCTTAGTCCGGTCGTTTTTTTTTGAAAATTAATGAGATATATTATTTTTACAGGTGAAAAAAAGAACCGGCTGTTTGGACAGCTTATGAGCGATTTGGAAGTTTTGGATAATGTGGAACTGGTTCCGGATGTGCCGCAGGCTCCGGATCCTTTTGAATGGTTATGGAAACTTCATCACAACAGGAAGGTCGGCGAGAAAATATTGCTGCCTTTAAGAGGAATTTGGAATGGCTGTATGCCGTATAAAGAGGAAAATCTTAATGAGGAATGCTGCCTTGTCTTCAATAATGTTTCGGTAGAATTTTTTGAACCCGGTCTTCTGAAAAAGTGGAAAAGAAAATATGGTATAAAGCTGGTTCTTTATATGCTTGATGTGCGGGATTCCTATTATGCCAAGGGGGCTCGTATAGCGATGAAATATATCCCTTTTGACAGGATATATACATTTTATCAGTTGGATGCAGAAAACTACGGGTTTCAGTACTTTGACTGTTATTACTCAAAAATAAAAACAGCAGCAGGCGGAACTCTTGGGAATACTGAACACTTGTCAGGCAGCGGCGGAATACAACAGGATCTGTATTTCTGGGGGACGGATGCCGGAAGGAGGGCTGCAATTGAATCAGCGGTAGCAAGGGTACAGGAACTTGGATACAGGACAAAAACAGGGATATGCTTTACTGATGAAAAATCTTCTCCTATGGAAGGCGTGATATATAATCAGCCTAAGGAATATGATGAGGTAATATCTGATGTCATGGAATCAGAGGTTTTGCTGGATATAGTGGGAGATTACAGTAAGGGTGTGTCTCTCCGTTATTATGAATCGTTTGCCTATGGAAAGAAGCTTATATCTAACAATCCTTTGGTAAAAAAAATGCGGGGGTATGATCCTGGAAGGATACTCTATTTTGATGATCCAAAAGAGATAGATCGAGATTTTTTTGAATGCAAGCCGGTTACAGAGTATGACGGATGCTTTTCGCCTGTCAAATGGGTTCAGGAGCTGACTTGTTTTTTTGAAAAAAATAAAATTTGATATTCCATTTTAGGTTGTTTTGTGTAATAATTTATGGCAGTGTGGGGAATGGGGGTATTCTGTGTCTTCGGAACAGTTCATCATAATTCCCGATTTGTTCAGATGATTTCAGGAGGAATGTAGAAAATGGCTATTTTTGGTCAGAAAAAAAGACTTGGTGACCAGCTGGTGGAAGCAGGGCTTCTGTCGCAGGAACAGCTTGAGAGTGCGCTTTTAGAGCAGAAGAACACTCATATGAAGCTGGGTGAGACCGTTATGGCGATGGGACTTGTCTCAGAAGCTAATTTTGCAAAATTCATGCATGAGACTCAGGGATATGAGCTTGCAACGGATGATGATCTGAAAGATGCTGATCCACAGGCTATTGCAGCGGTAGGTGATGACCTTGTAAGAAAGCATGAAGTTATTCCTTTCGGTTTTGAGAGTATTACCGAACTGAAAGTGGCAATGTCTGACCCTATGAACCTGGCTATACTGGACGACCTGGAGATGGTATCCGGTATGTCGATCATTCCGTGTTATGCTCCTCAGAAAATGATAAGCGTTTATCTGGGCAAGATGTATGGCAGACAGGAGAGTAATGACGCTGCAGCACAGTTCGAGGCGGAGCATGCGGACGAATTCAGGGAGGAAGCAAAGGAAGAGGATGATACAGTAGGTGAATCGCCTATTGTTAAGATCGTGCGTGCCATGATACAGCAGGCCGTCCGGGAAGGTGCCTCTGATATTCATATAGAGCCCCTTGAGCATGGCGTTCGTGTAAGAAACCGCGTTGATGGTATGCTTCAGGAGGATGCACAATATTCGGCTAATATGCTTGCAGCTATGACTGCGCGTATCAAGATCATATCCGGCCTGGATATCTCTGAGAAGAGAAAACCTCAGGACGGACGACTTACATATGTTGTGGATGGTGTTGAATTTGATGTCCGTGTTTCTATCCTTCCTACCGTATATGGCGAGAAGACGGTTATGCGACTTACCAAGAAACAGGGACTTACGCAGGAGAAGAAGTATCTTGGCCTTTATCCGGATGATGAAATGAAGCTTGATGGTATTATGAATAACCCTCATGGTATCATTCTTGTTACCGGGCCTACAGGTTCCGGTAAATCTACTACTTGTTATACCGTTTTAAACGAACTGAATAAACCGGATGTTAATATCATAACCGTTGAAGATCCTGTGGAAGCAAATATTGCCGGGATCAATCAGGTACAGGTTAATGTCAAGGCAGGACTTACATTTGCATCCGCACTCAGGTCTATTCTCCGTCAGGACCCGGATATTATAATGATCGGTGAGATCCGAGATGGTGAGACGGCACAGATTGCTGTACAGGCATCTATTACCGGTCACCTTGTTATTTCTACACTGCATACCAACTCTACATCGGCATCCATTACCCGTCTTATAGATATGGGTGTGGAACCTTACATGATAGGTGATGCAGTTGTGGGTATCATTGCGCAACGTCTTGTAAGGAGACTCTGCAATGAGTGTAAAGCGATGCATATGGCTACACCGCAGGAACTTATATTGCTTGGCAAAGGGCCGGATGAACAGATTCCTGTTTGGGAGCCGGTAGGCTGTGAGAAGTGCGGTAATGGTTATAAGGGCAGAAAGGCTATTTATGAGATTATGCCTATTTCCGCATCTATCAGAAGGATACTTCATGAAACTGTTACTGCAGAGGAAATTGAAAATGCAGCTATCAAGGAAGGTATGAATACACTGCGCATGTCAGGTGCGCGAAATGTTATAGAAGGAACAACTTCTATTGCGGAGATGGTACGTGTGGCTTATGATATGGATGCGCAGACTGAAGCTAATAAGACTACAAGTGAAGAGGAAAGTGCAGACACAGAGTAAATAGAGTAAAACACGGAATGAATTTCCGCGTGTTAAGATAATCTCCCATATGGTCATATTGATCCTTTGGGAACAAAAACAAGAGAAAAGGTGGGAAAAAGCTTATGGCAACTTATCAGTATCAGGTTATCACCGCATCAGGAAAGGAGAAAAAAGGCACTTTAGAGGCTAAATCCAGAGATGCGGCAATGTCAATGCTTAAGAATGACAAAAATATTGTCGTTAAATGTGAAGAGTCTACGGGCTCAAATGCTTTGGGGTTTATTCATAGAGCCAAGAAAGTATCATACAGAGATTTGGCACTTTTTTGCCACCAGTTTTCATCAATCAATAAGGCCGGTGTCAGCGTTGTAGAGGCATTTGGCATGCTGGCTGACCAGACAGAAAATGTTGCGCTTCAGGATGCGATAAATGCTGTTCATTCGGATATAGCTAAGGGTGAGACTTTGGCAAAGTCCATGAAAAGACAGGGTGGTGTTTTCCCGGAAATGCTTTGCAACATGGTTGAAGCAGGTGAGGCGTCAGGTTCTTTGGACAAGTCATTTGACAGAATGTCTATTCAGTTTGAAAAAGATGCAGAGCTTACTCAGGCTGTTAAGAAGGCGGTTACTTATCCTATAGTGCTTATCGTTGTTATGATTGGTGTTTTGGTGGCTATGATGGTATTCGTTGTGCCGACTTTCATGAACATGTTTGCTGATTTGGATGTTGAGATGCCGGCTTCTACAATGGTGCTGGTTCATGTGAGTGATTTCCTTGTCGCGTGGTGGTGGTTACTGCTGATAATTACAGTTGCTGTAATATTTGGGTGGAAAGCGTATGCGGCCACTGATTCCGGTAAGGAAGTTACGAGTGCACTAGCAATCAAGATACCGATTCTTGGCCCAATCAAAACAAAGAGTGCCTGCGCAAGATTGGGACGTACTCTTTGTACTCTGCTGGCTGCCGGTGTTCCGATGGTTGATGCTATTGACTTGACAGGCCGTTCTATGGAAAATCTTCTTTATAAGAGAGCAATGAAAGAAGCTAAAGAGCAGGTACTTCGTGGCGTGCCACTCTCAAGACCTCTTCAGACTTGCGGTCTTTTCCCGCCTATGGTAGTGCACATGGTTGCTATCGGTGAGGAAACCGGTAATATTGAATCTATGCTGGAAAATGTGGCAAACTACTATGAAGAAGATGTGCAGCTTGCTACCCAGCAGATGATGACTTTGCTTGAGCCGGCTATCATAATTGTAATGGCAGTTGTAGTTGGATATATGGCTGTTGCTATATTCTCACCTATGTTTACACTCTACGATGCACTTTCATAAAGCAAAAAAGTGACATTATGCAAGATTTGCCGCCCGCACTAAGTGCGGGCGGTTTTTGAAGAAGGGTAGAAGAATGGCGTTGTCTTTTATATACATTTTGCTTTTAGTGTTTGGAGCAACTGGAGGATGTGCTGCTTCCTGGTATTCAGGATACCGGGTAGCTTTGGGACCGGAAGAAGAAGAAAATGATCCTAATGAGATCAGAAAAACATATAAATGGAAGCTCAAGTCAAAAGAAGCGTGGATAATACTTATATCAGCTGTGACATGGCTTGTATTAGGGATTATAATTCTAAAAGACGGTCTTACTGTGGAAAATATTTTGAAGCTTACATTATATGCGATTGCAGCGACCATGATGATCGGCTTGTCATATGTTGATATTATGATATTTGAAATTCCACCGCTTTATGACATCCTTATTGCTATACTGGGGATGATCAGGCTGCTGACGGATTTGAGTCATTGGTACGAATATTTGATAGGCAGCGTTTTGGTGAGTGGGATATTTCTGCTGATCGCGCTTTTTAGCAAGGGAAAGGCGATGGGCGGTGGTGATATAAAGCTTACGGCGGCTATGGGACTGCTCCTTGGCTGGAAAGGTATTTTTTTGGTGATGGCTATTGGGTCTCTGCTGGGGGCTGTAATACATGGAATAATAATGGCAGTTTCAAAGAAGGAACACATGCTGGCGTTTGGGCCGTATCTTGCAGCAGCAGGTGTGATAGTGATGTGTGCTGGAGACCGACTTGCACAAATATATATGAATTATGTTAACAATGTTATGAAATAGTAAAAATTTTGTTATAAATTCTTATATTTATTATGGAAATTTATTCGCGTTTATGATATATTGATATTCGTGGTGTTTTGTGACGAAGGTAGTTTGTCACTTGTATATGTTGAAGGAATAAACCCGGGAAAATAAACAATAAATTAACCGGTTTATTAATAAACAAAACAATGAAAGGGGAGCAATAAGGATGGCCAATAAGTTTTTGACAATCTATGTCAGTTCCGACATGATCCGTATCGCTGAGATTACTAAGAACGGCAAGGATCAGGTTCTGCTCAGCAATGCCGCCGAGATAGCTACACCTGCAGGGTGTTTTAATGACGGATATCTGACAGATGTCACGGCTACCGCCGAAGCAGTGCGTACTGCAATTTTCGGACGGGGGTTCAGTTCAAAAGATGTTATCTTTACCATTGCCAGTAAGAAAATCGCCAGCAAAGAGGTGGAGATGCCTTATGTGAAGAACATGAGGAAGCTGCAGCAGGTGCTGCAGGCAAATTCGGGGGATTATTTCCCGATGAGCGGATCGGGGGATTATGTCTTCGCTTATTCGCTCCTTGAAGAAGTAACCATGAATGTGGAGGGTGCAACAAAGAGATTTTATCGAATTTCTGCTGTTGCTGCCCCTATGGATCTTGTAAGATGCTATTACGAGTTAGCTGATGAGCTTAAGCTAAGTGTTAAGCACATCGATTATTTCGGTAATTCTGTAATTCAGCTTCTCAAGCTCCAGATGCAGCCTGGACGAACTGATCTGGTTCTTCAGATAGAAATGGATCAGACCTATGTGAATGTTATGCGTGGTAAGACACTCGTTCTCCAGCGTAATGTTAACTATGGTAAGACTGCGGTTATAAATGCTCTTATGGATGTCAAGAAGATATCCGAGAAGGATGCCAGAACACTTCTTTCCAATGAAGCTCTTCTTGATCAGCACGTCACTGCAGATGAGTATGCTCAGGCTGTGCAGGGAATGGTAAACGGTATCGGGCGTGCGGTTGAGTATCATAGAACCAAGAATGCTAACGATCCCAGTGCTACGTTGCAGGGAATAAAGGTTTTCGGTGAAGGATCTGCTATTGCCGGCATTGAGAAAATTCTTGAACGTGAGTTAGGTGCAAGGGTTGAACATTTTGATACTCTCGCCGGCGTTACCATTAAGGGACAGGCTGCATTGAAGGCTGAAGAGGTTCTTAGATATCTGCCTAATATCGGATCTGTTATTGATCCTATGGATTTGGTAATCTCATCAGGTAAGAAGTCTGCCATTGAAAGTTCCGATATGGTTAAGTACCTTAAAATTGTGCTTGGTGTATCGGCCGTTATTATGTTGGGCTGGACAGGTATTACATTTATACAGCACAAGGTGGCTAAGGATGCAAGGGATCAGATGCAGGCAAATATTGATGCTATAGCTGATATAGAGCAGATAAGGCAGGACTATGTTAACGCCCAGTATCTGTTTGCAGCATTGGACACTTTCAAGTATGAAAAAGAAAATCCGAATAATCTTATGCCACAGTTTATAGGCGATTTGGAAAAAATACTTCCTAATGATACGGTTATTAACGGTATCGATGCTACAGATGGTACCGTTAGTTTTGAGGTTACTACCGGCTGGCATACTACAGCAAAGAATGAGGTCGCTGACATAATGGTTCAGCTTCAGAATTTGAGTTATGTTAAGAAAGTGGAGGTGCCTGATTTATCGGAAGAGTATTGCATTCGCTTCTTGAGTCCTAGTGCAAATTCTGCAGATGCTGCTGATGGAGGAGATCCGTTCCTGCGAATGGTCTCTGATGATCCGCTGTTTATGGGAGAATATGTTGAAGTTAGTGATCGCTCAGAACTTGAGGATATCATATTGGATATGGCAACCGGAGAAGGCGAGGACAATTATCCGGAAGAACTTACTCTTGAGACTATTAGTGATCTTTGGGTAGAGCTTGTTCAGGATAAGATTACGGTGACAGTAGTGCTTGGGTATGATTATAATGTAGAAGATAGGGTAAATGATGAAGCAGGTATAACGGGCGATAAGGCGATAAATGTTAGTGTGCCGGAGAGCTCTGAGACTTCTGGAGAAGAAGCACCTGCGGAGGATACGGCTTCTGAGGAGGTAATCGAATAATGGGAAGATTGTCAGATAGAGATGCGACGATTATTATGGTACTCTTGGTTATTGCCATTGTTGCCTTTCCTTATGTTTTCTATATCAAGGATGCGAAAGTGGAGACTGAATCACTTAAACAAGAGTATGTGACTTTAGAGGCCAGGTATAATGAACTTAAAGAGATGGATAAGCATCGCGATGAATTCCTTTCGCGCACAAAGGAATTAAATGATGAGACAGATGCTATCGTGGCTTCATATCCTGCAGATATTACCAAGGAACATTATACTCAGTTCCTGCTTAATACTGAATTGAATCATGACATAACAACAGCCAATTTTGACAAGGATACCAGGAGGGTCACATGGGATGAAGGCTCACAGATTGTATTTTTTGATACTGTGTCTTATGGCGAGAATGATGAGGTTCCTATCCAGAGTGATGAAATATCGACACCTTATATAAGCGTCATAAATGAGTCGACGGTTACTTATGTTACTTACTATGTTGGTATGAAGAATTTATTGGATTATTTTATAGAGCAGCAGATAAGCCCTATGTGTTATAAAGGATTTTCTGCTGAATATAATGATGACACTGGTGTGGTTACAGGGCAGTTCGTTATAGAACAGTATGCTATCAAGAATACTGAAGATCCTGATCGTGTATTGGCACCTATTGAGATATTCCCGGATGTTGATGCTTATGACTTTAGGGGCATGGAATATGATTATGGTACCAATGGTATCAATGGTGTTAATGGTGTGTTCGGTCCTCTTGTGTTTGATGAGGAGCTTAGCGAGGAGGGCATGGCTGCCCAAAATGAGGCACTTGAAGAAGGGGTTCCGATGGCTGAGGAACCTGCTGAAGTGCAGGAAGAGGCAGCTCCTGCCGCGGAGTAAAGATGTGTTACTGCAGTGCAGCGAAAGCTGTACTGCAGTTATTCATTTCATTCTAAACAGGACAACACGATTAGATCTGATGCTTTGTTAAGAATGAAATGAAGAGCTAGTACGCGTTTTTGAACATTGAAGCGCATAAAACTGACATTAAATATAATTGATGGTGGTTTTTTATTATGTTAATATAGTTATGGGAGTTGTGTGCATTTCTTTTTTATTATGTGAATCAGGGAGGTCGCGGATGTATAATAGCACAAAAAAGCGTAGTAGGATAGTTAGTAATAAAGGTGTTTCGTTGGTTGAACTTGTTGTAGCAATGGCACTTTTTATTATCGTGATAGTACCTGTGTGTGCATCCTTTATCACCTCCATGAGAGTGAATCAGAAGTCAAGAAAGATGATGGCTGCTACTGATCTTGCGCAGTCTATCGTGGAAGGCTATTCCGGCAAGACTTATGAGAATCTGAAACTTTCGGTTGCAAGTATCGGGACAGCTGATCTTAGTGGAAATCTTGCACTATCTACCGGATGCTATGTCAGCAGTAATGTCGGCGGAGCAGAAGTTGTTAGTGTTAATATTTATAATCAGCAGGCTAACGGTCTTTCCAGTGTTTCATGGAATGGAATGACAAATGTAAAGACCGGTCTTACATCTATTTCACAAAATGAGGTCAGATGGTCAGGAGCTTCAGTTAGTACTAACAGCCTGATAAGTGAGAATAAAGCGATGGCTATATCTATGAATATGGCGGCCGCTGCGGATTTCAAAACAATGATGGGCGCTGATGCGACTGATTACAGGTCTCAGAAGCTTATGGGTGTTACTGATCCGGATGGCAAGATTTCATTCCTTTGCTATACGGGATTGCATTCGGAGGGGTATTATTTCGATGCGGTAGTGATGTTTATTCCTATGGCTAATACCCCCGCACAGAAGTACTACTCATATGAGGCTATGGTATATGTATATGAGATTGACAGGCAGGATATGACCAGCAGGTTAGGCAAGGAACCTGTGATGTCGTTAATGACCGGTATAAAGAATAGAAATGGATGATGATTGAATCGTTATTGGAAAGACTGATGTAATTTGGGAGGGAAAGGTATTATGCTGAAATTGTTAAAAGGGATTACAGGAAAGGATAGAAAGAAAACAGAGAAAGGCAGGAAGAGTGTTGCAAATGATCGTGGTGCGGCACTTGTATCTGTTCTTATTGCAATTACTTTTATTGCAATAATTGCGACTTCTCTGCTTTACATGGTATATATGAACTATTTGACCAAAGTGATGCGTTACGGCTCTACCGATAATTTTTATACGGCAGAGTTTGCTTTGGATGATCTCTCTTCTGAATTGCAGCAGATTGCTGTTGACAAAGGTAAGTCAGGTGGAAATATAGATGATGCCATTAAGGAAATCAGGTCAAAGGTTGGAGCAGGTCCCGCAGCAGGTAAGTCGAATTATAATCCTGACAAGGTGGCAGAGTACATAAAAGTAGCCAAAAATGACGCAAATATTGTTGTTACTACTTCATATCCTTCCGGTACCAAGAACTACGAAGATACAGCCACACAGGTTAAGCTTAAGGGCGTAGTTATTACAGCTACAGATGAGAAAGGGTATGTAAGTACAATTACTTCTGACATTATAATAAAATTCAGCCCTGAAGGAAAAGGCGATCTTGATGTCTGCGATTTCAGTATCATAACGGATAAACCTGTATATATCGGTGGCGGTGATTTTATTATGACTGGATGTGCATATACGCAGAAATATCGTGAAGGCGGGACAGACAAAGCGTATACACTTGATGGTAAGACTATTCCGGCCGGTGATTGCCTGTACATAAATGGAGGTGCTTCTGTACACATACTTTCAGAACGTGCTATATTTAACGGAAACGTAGAGGTTAATTGTTCTGGAGGCGACTCTGTTGTAGAAATACTTGGTGATGTATATATAATGGGTGATCTTAAGCTTCATTCCGGGTCAAAGCTTGTTGTTACAGGCAGCCTTAAGCTTACCGGACACATTACCGGAAGCGGATACGATAAGGTGGTAAAAGATTCGGATTCTATAGAAGAGGGATGGACGTATCCCGGTGGAAGCATATGTCCGCTGTATGATTCGTCATCACCGGATGGTCTGGTTTGCCAGCTGTTCTGTGACAATGTATTGTTCTGGAATTATAAGGCATCACCTTCACCCGGAAAGCTTGATTACTTTGATTTCAACCACTATTTCATAGGCAGTGAGAATGCAAGAGTGACATATGATAATATTGAGTACCCTCATGCAAGCTCTCCTAAGCCCAAGCTTAAGCTTCAGATGTGTGCTCCGGATGTAATCAATTCCGGTCTTGAGAATACTCTTGCTTTGGTGCCTAATAAGCTTGTTTCCATAAAGGGCATATGCACTAACTCAACGGTTGTATCCAGTTACGGTTATCTGTTCAATGGTTCAGATTATACCAATGCATCATATATGCAGCGTATGGATAAGGATCAGTACAATTGGCTTATAAATACTTGTCTGCCGTCAATAAAAGATACCGGTGAGCTGGGGGATTCGGATGGTCATAATATTGGAAATTCTGGTATGAAAGGAGTTTCAGCCGGTACGGAGATGCCGCTGACAAAGCCTGCAGGATTTGAAGAGGAGTCATATGTGTATGGTTCAGAAACGAGAACTATATATTACAATAAGACAGATGGCACATGTTATCTTCCTATAAAGTATCTGCTTGATGACAATACCAGCGGAATCATTACAAAGCTGTTTGATTCGGTAAGCAATGTTTCTGATCCTACAACGTCTACAGTTATTTATGAAAACTGGAGTAAGGAATAAGGAGGAGATATGGGAAACGGCATAAAAAAGACTGTATCAGGTAATAAAGGTTTCTCCTTAGTGGAAATTATGGTAGTTATTGCCATAATGATGATTCTTGTAGGTATGGCTGTTCTTAGTTTTAATATTGTAAGCAATGCTAATGTTTCGCAGGCTGCTAACTCACTTAATGCCTCTTTTTCCACAGCGAGGTCTACTAGTATGGCAAAGGGACTGGATGCAGGTACTCTTACTATAAAGATAATTGAAGGTAAGGTCTATACTTATATAGGAAGTGCAGCTGATGGGTATGCTGCAACTGCAAGACAGATGGAGAAGGTTTCGACAAATGCAATTTCTATGGAGCTGGCAGCGTCTGATAATGCTTTGGGTGGTGCTGTCCTTTCAGAGGGCTACATTAAGCAGTATTCCTTTAGGCCCTCAGGTGCAATGTGTATTGTGAACTATGCCGGTGGAGGAGAGCCGACGTATACTGATTACACGAGTGAGTCCTGTATATGCTATGTTTTTAAGAATAAAAAGCGTGGCTCAAGGGTGTTCATTTATCCGGAAACAGGACGCCATGATGTTGGTATTTGGAATTTTTAGGGGTTGTTGAGGTCTTTCATTAAGCTGGACGGGAGGTTGTGATGAGAAAAGTCGGTAATACAAATAAGGGTTATACGCTGGTTGAATTGTTGGTGGCGATGGCCATTTTGGTTATCATGCTGATGGAACTTTATTCGGTGATGGCCAACAGTTCTACTATATATAGAAAAGGAAACTATGAGGTTCAGCTCCAGACTGAAGCACAGCAGGTTGTGCAGCAGCTGGAGGATCTTATGGTCGACTGTAACGGAAGTATAGAATTTGTTTCAGCCAATAAGACGCTGACCATATCGAGCAATGAGATAAATCCTGCAGATGGTACTAAGACAGAGATTAAATATACTATCACGTATAATGACCCGAACCCGGCGGCTGGGGTATATTTTGGATCTCTTTCATACAATAAGACCGGTATGACAGCAGCAATCCCGTTTGCGGATTATGTTGATGATTTCTATGTTGATATGTCCACATATACTAATGATAATGTTACTGTTTATGTGAAGCTGGCCAATGAGGATTATGCTTATTCTGTGGCAGAGGATGTTTATCTTCGAAATGAGATAGGAAGCGGTGGCACCGGTGAAGCGGATAACACCACGGCTGCAAAGAAATTTATTGACGTAAAGAGATATGCTACATACGATCTTAGCAAGATGTTTGATGAGATAAAAGATGGTAAAAAGTATGATTACGATAATTTTTATTTCATAGATCCAAGCTCCGGAGCTAAGAAGAGTGCTGTGACGGAGTATGCCATAAGCGGAACAAAGCTTGCAATTACTTCGTCATATCGTGGATCTGCACATGATGATGATGAATTTGGACCTTATATGATATATGCGACCGGAACTGTTACTGATATGGCAACAGGTACTGTGACTGATATAGATGATACGAATCCTCTGCTGATTAGTGCACATACTGACGCTGTTTCATGGGGATTTAATGATTATTCAGTATATTATATTCCGGCTTGTGAGCCTTCATATGCTGTAACAGGTCTTACTGAGTTCAAGGGAATAAGTTTGAAAGATGCAGAAGAAATAAAGTATTCATATATGATACAGTCTGCTTCCGGTCATCATTATTATGGTGACGGTGATGGACATACATTGCATAAACTTTCCGGTGCTACGACCGATGATGGGGATACAGGTACAGGACCCAGCTCACAGGGATCGTCATCAACTGTTACGTTTTATAATGAAGCTGTGGATATAGGCGGTTCATGGAAGATAGTTGATGATTCTTATGATGATGATAATACTTATGATGAATTTCAGGTTCAGCTACCCAGTCTCCGTAATTATGTAGATGCTGAGTCGAACGCTGTTGTAACCTATAATAATTCAGCAACCTGGAATACTGATAGATGTTCCGAATATATAAATGCTTCTGACGGAATGCTTAAGTGTGGTCATAAGTTTTATATACAGGTTGATGTGAAATGGGTTGATCCTGAACTGAATAAATCGTTTAAAGTATATTTGTATCCTATAAACAGGACTCTTTCAAATGATGAAAAGGTTCTGCTTGATGGTCAGCTCAATTAATCCTGTTCTTATATTGTATTATTGTTGTCAGACAGTCTTCGGGCTGTCTGATATTATGAAAGGAAAGGCTGAGGTTATATCCGTATGAAAAAGATTTTGGGTAAGAAAAAGTGGGGATCCAACAAGGGTTTATCACTTGTGGAGCTGCTGATCGTTATTTGCATTATTGCTATAATAGTTGCAGTTGTTGGTGCTTATTTGATTAATCACATTGAGAAAAGTAAGATCCAAAAAGATGTTTCTAATGCAGGCTTAATACTGTCAACTGCTACTGCTGCTGTCAATGAGCCGGAGATATATAGAGAGATTTCCCATCATGGTAGTAGTTATTCTGCAGAGTACCCGATTAGTGAAAATGGTGACTTTCCTGATTATTGTAATTGGAATCCTCTTTTCGAAGGAACAGTGAAACAGAATCTGGGTAAAGCTCCGGAGTTTGCTTATAGAAAGAATAATCCGACTAACTGGAAAGTTAAGATTTCCTATAATGATGGTAGTGGAGTAGAGGTTACTGTTTGCGTGACGACTTCTGCAGGTGATATAGAACTTGCACCGAACACACAGGCGCCATATAAGAAGTGATTGTTTGTTAGATTCATAATAAAGGGTAAGACAGTAGAGGTCACCTGAACGGTGGCCTTTAGATTTTATTAATTTCCATTTGACAATTCTTTTTTTTCTTTGTATAGTAATTTACCGTGAGTTGTGAATACATCTTTTAGTGGTATAAGGCATAACTGGATTGTTTTTTATCATGTATTGCTGAGTATCGGAAATAATCAATGTAAGAATATAATGAAGGGGAAGAATATTCATGGCAAAAAATCTTGTTATTGTCGAATCACCTGCAAAGGTTAAGACAATAAAAAAATTCCTGGGGTCAAATTACGAAGTGGTAGCCAGTCAGGGACATGTTCGTGATTTGCCTAAGTCACAGCTTGGCATAGATGTGGAGCATGATTACGAGCCCAAATATATAACGATCCGTGGCAAGGGCGATATTCTTTCTATGCTTCGTAAAGAAGTAAAGAAGGCTGATAAGATATATCTTGCAACCGACCCGGACCGTGAGGGAGAGGCAATAAGCTGGCATCTGTATGAAGCGCTTAAACTTGCTGATAAAAAGGTGGCCCGTATTTCGTTTAATGAGATTACCAAGAATGCAGTAAAGGAATCCATAAAGAACGCACGGGAGATAGATATGAATCTGGTGGATGCACAGCAGGCCAGACGCATACTTGACCGTATGGTAGGATACAGGATTTCACCGCTGCTCTGGTCCAAGGTTAAGCGGGGGCTTTCTGCCGGACGTGTGCAGAGTGTTGCTCTCCGCATGATCTGTGACAGGGAGGATGAAATCAATGCTTTTATTCCTTCAGAATATTGGACTGTAGATGCTGTTCTTCTTCCTAAGGGAACCAAGAAGTCATTTGTAGCCCATTTTTATTCGGATGAAAACGGTAAGAAGACTATTGATAATTCATCCGAGGCTGATCGTCTTGAGAAGAAACTTACAAACGCTTCATTTTCGATAAAGGAAAAGAAGAAAGGTGAGCGTACAAGAAAAGCTCCTCTTCCGTTTACAACATCCACTCTTCAGCAGGAGGCCAGCAAGGCACTTAACTTTTCCACCAAGAAGACCATGCAGGTTGCTCAGCAGCTATACGAGGGCGTACAGATAAAGGGGCAGGGAACCACCGCACTTATCTCGTACCTTCGTACAGATTCTACCCGTGTGTCTGATTATGCCAAGGAAATGGCAGAAGATTTCATTAAGTCTATGTACGGAGAGGATTATCTTACGGCAGATCGTCCGGTTAAGAAAAAGGATGACGATAAGAAGATTCAGGATGCGCATGAAGCGATCCGCCCTACGGATATTAATAATACACCGGCTATGCTTAAAAATGATTTAAGCCGTGATCAGTATAGGCTCTATGACCTTATCTGGAAGCGTTTTGCTGCCAGCCGTATGGCACCTGCTGTCTATGAGACTTTATCCCTTAAGCTGGAGGCTGAGGGAATAGTATTTTCTGCATCTGCATCCAGTGTAAAGTTTGAAGGCTTTATGAAGGTCTATGCAGACGAAGGCAGGGATGAGGACAGTGGTAAATCCGAGAATTCCTTCCTTATAAAAGAAGCTGATACCCTTGGGGACATTATATTCAAGGAGCTGGAGAAGAAGCAGCACTTTACCCAGCCTCCTGCACATTATACGGAAGCCAGCCTTGTAAGGGCATTGGAAGAGCAGGGGATAGGCAGACCTTCAACCTATGCTCCGACTATTTCCACCATACTTTACCGCAGGTATATACTTAAAGAAAATAAAAATCTCTTTGTCTCTGAATTAGGAGAGGCTGTAAACAAGATCATGGTTGATGAATTTCCGGCGATAGTCGATCCGAAGTTCACGGCGAATATGGAAAGTATGCTTGACGGTGTGGGTGACGGAAATATAAAGTGGAAGACCATCATTGAAAATTTCTATCCGGATCTCGATACTGCGGTGAAGAAGGCTGAAGAGGAGTTGTCTCATATAGAAATTAGGGATGAGGAGACTGATATAGTCTGTGATAACTGTGGCAGAAAAATGGTTATCAAGTACGGTCCTCACGGACGATTCCTCGCATGCCCCGGCTTCCCGGAGTGTCGCAATACGAAACCGTATTATGAAAAAATCGGTGTGAAATGCCCGAAGTGTGACGGTGAGATCGTTATCCGCATGACCAAGAAGGGCAGAAGGTACTACGGCTGCGAAAATATACCGGAATGTGATTTCATGAACTGGAACAGACCCGTGGCGAAGAAATGCCCCGACTGTGGCAGCATGATGGTCATAAAAGGCAGGAAACTTGCATGTACTGATGAACAGTGCGGACACACTGAGGAACAGACAGAAGAGTAATCAGGTAATACAGGCAGTCGAAATTGGAATAGCTAACAGGCTCCAAACAGTTACCATTAATGTATCACATAAATAAACAGGTGATTTAGATGGCGGGAATAAGCTTACTGGACAGAACAAGGCGCATAGGCAGTCTTTTGCATAACAATGTTTCATCAAAGGTGGCATTTACAGATATCTGCACTGTGGTATCGGATACCCTTTCCTCTGATGCTCTGGTAATAAGCCGTAAGGGCAAGGTGCTTGGTGCGTGTGAAAATGATTCTGTTGAGAAGATAGAGGAAATGCTTGGATATGAAGTGGGCAGCTATATTGACAGCGCATTAAACGATCGTTTCCTTTCAGTTCTTTCTACTCAGGAAAATGCAGGTCTTCTGGCACTGGGGTTTTCATGGAAGACGGCCCACGGATATGAGCGTCGCAACCGCGGTGAGGCGGCTTCAGAGCAGGCTGAGAAGCATGTGGAATATAGGGTAATGATAACACCGATCTTTATAGGCGGTGAGAGGCTGGGAACCCTTTTCATATATAGAAATGGAGAAGGGTATGGCATAGATGATATCATACTTTCGGAATATGCGGCTACGGTTGTGGGCCTTGAAATGATGCGGTCAAAAAAAGAAGAGAATGACGAGAGCGACCGTATGGAAAAGACAGTAAACGGAGTGCTTGAGGTAACCAGCCGTTCAGAAACGGAGTCGGTGCGTGCAGTCCTTTCAAAGCTTGACGAGAATGGCTGCGGCATCGTAAATCTGACCAGGCTGTCAGAAGAGAGTGGCATATCCAGGACAAGTCTTGTGAATGCAGTCAAGAAAATGGCCGGCGCAGGGGTATTTGAGACCAGATCCAGGGGAGTCAGAGGCACGGAGATAAAGGTTATCAATGAGCTGATCTATTCAATAACGGAAGAGTAAATATACGGGGAAAAAGATTACCGGATGTTAAATGCAGACAACTGACAGTGTATGAAAAGTTAACTGCAGAATTATGTAAGCTAAAATGACCACATCATATTACAATATATGGTGTGGTTTTTGCATTAATAAAGCAATATTTAGTTGAAATAACACAATTTTCACTTGTATTTTATGTTGAAAACATTATAATATTAGTGTACATAAAATAATTATGGGTAATTGTGCATGAGTGCTGTCAATTATCCATAATTTTGGCATTAAAAAACTGTACATAAATTTATAAGCTAAGCCGATATAATATATGTGAGGACCTTAGGACTCATATGTTGTGGGACAACAGGGAATGGTTGTTTTCTATAATGCATGGATGCATTCGGGTTAGACGGATTGCAGCCGTGTATTTTTTTATATTTTGGAGGCTTTCGTCGGCAAGGAGGATAGTGTGGTAAACGGACATGTTTTTTCTTATGTAGACGCCCTTGATAAGGCTGCTGATGCTGCCTGGCTTAGAAATGAAGCAATATCCAATAATATAGCAAATGCGGACACTCCCGGTTATAAACGCCAGGATGTATCTTTTGAAGAGGAATTTACCAGGGTACTTAATAAGGTTGAGTATGACAATCTGGATCAGCGGGTGTATAACCTGCAACTGTCGCGGATTGAACCCAGGGTATATACGGATGCTTTTGATTACAGCTACCGTATGGATGGAAACAATGTGGATGTGGATACGGAAAATGTATATCTCGCAGAGAACCAGATCACATATAATGCACTGGTAAGCTGTATGCAGAATGAGTTTTCGAACCTGCGGACGGCAATGTCTACCTGATGCAGAAATGTATCTTAGAGTATCTTTAAGAGCTGCACTTATGTGGCAGAGGGAGAAAAAATATGGGAATGTTTACAGCTTTTGATATATCGGCTACGGGACTTACCGCAGAGCGTTACCGCATGGATACCATTGCGGAGAATGTTGCAAATGCAAATACCACCCGTACAGCAGATGGAACACCATACAGGCGTAAGGTGGTTACATTTGCCACTCAGGAGACAGAGGCTGACAGAAGGCATTTTGGAAGGGTGCTTAATTCTATCGTTGGTGATGGAAGCACGCAGCAGAGGATAGGCCGTCATGCAATCGCTGACGATATGATAGGGTATGGTGTCAAGATTGATGATATTCATGAAGATGAGGATACCCAGATGAATATGGTCTATGATCCATCACATCCCGATGCAGACGAGAATGGCTATGTGACTTATCCTAATGTTAATACCGTTACAGAGATGACCAACTTAATAGATGCTTCAAGAGCTTATGAAGCTAATGCAACAGTATTTTCCGCAAGCAAAGCAATGGCATCCAAGGGACTTGAGCTTACGGCAAAGTCGTGATAATTTAAAGAATTTTGAAAACAATGAGTTTTGAAATCAGAAGTATGTCTGTGAAAATGCACCTGCCACAGACAGTGATCACGAATGAACGGAGCGTATGTTATAGGAAAGAGGAATAATTCATGGGACCTATAAATGCAACAAATGTATTCAGAGATAATCTGAGAACAATAGAGCCGTTAACAGACCGCAGCATGATCAGGGAAAAAGAAGATGACGATATGTTCGGAGCAATCTTTAATTCTATGATAAGCAATGTCAACCAGACCAACGGTTATCTGTCTCAGGCTGAAAATGAAGAGATAAAGCTTGCAATGGGGGAGGCAACAAGCACCCATGACCTGGCTGTTGCGCTTCAGAAAGCTTCCACATCATTACAGTATACTGTTGCAGTAAAAAATGCTTTTATGGAGTCTTACAGGACACTTGTTAATATGCAGATATAGCAGGCATAGAATATATCAGATTTTATTTGCAGGTTACATCAATAATATTACGGGGGATAGTGCAGGACTTGGTCTTTAGAACTTAAGCCGGTACAAAAAGGAGAGGAAAACAAATGGTAGATCGTATAGTCGCGTGGTTCAGGGCGCTCCCGCAGAAGCTCCTGGAATGGTGGGAAAAATTTTCACGCAGACAGAAAATCACAATAGCCGCAATTGCCATAGCGACGGTTTTTGCCTTCGCCGTGCTTATTTTTGCAGTTACCCGTCCCGAGTATGTAAAGATATATACCGCTGAAAATGCCAAACAGGCTAATGAGGTTATCGCACTGTTAGAGGGGGAGGATATAGTATATGTGACCAGTGAGGATGGCCTGGAAATAAGCATTAACAGAAAAGACTATACAAAGGCAAACCTTCTTTTGGGGTCCAACAATATATCTACGGATGCCATGTCCATAGATAATGTTACAAATGGCAATTTCTTTACCACCGAGTCAAATACGCAAAAGCGGTATATTGTTTATCTTCAGGATTTTATGGAGGAAGAACTTGAGTCCTACAGCTTTGTAAACAAAGCGTCTGTACAGCTTAGTCTCCCTGAGGAAAACGGTACTCTGATCGCACAGAACAAGGAAGCTTATGCGGCAGTAAATTTAGATCTTTCAGATGTATGTACAAGGGAAAATGCAGAGGCTATAGCGAGATTTGTGGCCACCGCACTTGGCAATGATACGACAGAGCATGTTACTATTCTGGACAGTGACGGCAACCTGCTTTTTGCAGGAACCAATGATAATTCTACTTATGGATCCGCATCCAGCCAGTATGCTCTGCAGGAGCAGGTGGCGGGCAGTATGCGTTCCGAGGTTATCAGGGTCCTGACTGCAACCAACCAGTTCTCATCTATAGAGGCGGCTGTAAATGTAGTGCTTGATAACAGCTATACTGAAAAAGCAAACCATCTGTACTGGCCTGACGAAGACAAGGAGCAGGGAGTTCTTGCCAGCAAGGATATCTACCAGTCTGATTCCAGCGGTGGAGTATCCGGTGTTCCGGGTACAGATTCAAATACTGAGACAGGCTATGAATATGAGGACAATGAGTATTCCAATGCTCATGTGGTGGAGGAATCATATGATTACCTGCCTAATGAATCGACACTTTTGCAGCAGATCCCTGCAGGTGCCATAAAGTACGATGAGTCATCTCTTTCAGTGACCACCCTTACATATAAGGTGATCCGTGAGGATGATGTAAAGGAGCAGGGATTGCTTGAAGGCATTACCTGGGATCAGTACAAGCTTAACAATGATGTGCGCACAAAGCTTGAGGTTGATCCGGATCTTATACAGGCTGTATCTACAGCTACCGGTATCGGTGTGGATCATATAACGATCCTGTCATATGAGGAGCCTTTCTTTGTTGACCACGAAGGTCTGGCAATGGATATAACGGATATCCTTACGGTATTGCTTATACTTCTCATTCTTGGTCTGCTGGCATTCGTTATCCTGCGCAGCATGCGTCAGGCAAGGGAAGAAGAGCCGGAGCCTGAGGTTTCAATTGATGAGATACTTCAGTCTACACCTCAGGAGGAACTTGAGGAGATCGGTGTAGAGGATAAGTCTGAGGCCAGAAAGATAGTCGAGAAATTTGTGGAAGACAATCCGGACGCGGCAGCCAACCTGTTGCGCAACTGGCTGAATGAGGATCTGTAATCATAGTTTTATAAAGGGGATAGAGGATTAAAATGGCTTCGGAAGGTAGTAATCTTTCAGGACTTCAAAAAGCTGCTATACTGCTTATAACGCTGGGACCGGAGACTTCATCTACGGTCTTTAAGCATTTAAAGGAAGAGGAAATAGAGGATCTTACATTAGAGATAGCAAATACCAGGAGCATATCACCACAGATCAAAGAAGATGTAATAAATGAGTTTTATGAGATCTGTCTTGCACAGCAGTATATCGCAGAGGGTGGTATCGGCTATGCAAAAGAGCTTTTGGAAAAAGCACTTGGAGCAGACAAGGCCCTGGATGTTATCGGAAAGCTTACCGCGTCTCTTCAGGTCAAGCCTTTTGAATTTGTCAGAAAAACGGATGCATCCCAGCTGCTTTCTTTTATCCAGGATGAGCATCCCCAGACTATAGCACTTATACTTTCATACCTGTCTTCAAACCAGGCTGCACTTATATTGTCGGCGCTTCCTTCTGATTCCCAGGCGGATGTTGCCAGGCGTATAGCTACCATGGACAGAACGAGCCCTGATGTTATACAGGAAGTAGAACGGGTTCTGGAAAGCAAGCTGGCTAACCTCGTTAACCAGGATTACACTCAGATTGGTGGCGTTGACCAGGTAGTTGAGATTCTCAATTCTACAGACCGCGGTACTGAAAAGCATATCATGGAGATTTTGGGCATAGAGGATCCGGAGCTTGCAGACGAGATCAAGAAGAAGATGTTCGTATTCGAGGATATCATGCAGCTTGATGACAAGGCTGTGCAGCGTGTGCTCAGGGATGTTGAGAACAGCGAGCTTTCACTTGCGCTCAAGGGCTCAAATGAGGAGGTTCAGGGCAAGATATTCAAGAACCTGTCCCAGCGTCTTGCTGATATGATCAAGGAAGATATGGAATTCATGGGACCTGTGCGTATGAAGGATGTTGAAGATGCGCAGCAGAAGATCGTTAATGAGATAAGAAAGCTTGAGGATGCCGGTGAGATAGTAATATCCAGAGGTGGCGGCGACGATATCATTGTCTGATGTTGTAGGAGTATATTTTGTCAGCAAATTTTGTCAAAGGATACAATGTAAAGCTTAGCGATGCCAAGGTTGTCAAGATAGATGCCAATGACAGGATAGCAAGGCGTCTTGAGGAATTGGCGGCCCATGTTCAGGAAGAAGAACCGGAGGCCATAGAAGAGGGCTTTTCCGAAGGGCTTGATGCGGAGATGGTAGAACGCCTTGTTTCAGACCCGGAGGAAGCAGAAGAAAGCGGTTCTGTAATACATGAAAACAATGCTCTTTCTGCAGCTCAGGCTCAGGCTATGATAGAGGAAGCGAAGGAAAATGCGGAAGCTATCATAGAAGATGCAAGGAAAGAGGCTGATTCCGTTACCGAAGAGGCAAGGCAGAAGGGACACGCAGAGGGATTCGAAGCCGGACGACAGGAAGGCGAGAGAGCAGGTCTTGAAAAATATGAAAAGATGCAGCGTGAGCTGGAAGCAGAAAGACAGCGGCTGCAGAAGGAATATGAAGAAAAGAGCAGGGAACTGGAACCACTGCTGATAGACAAGTTAAGCGGTATTTTTGCAAAGGTTACCGGCGTCAGGCTGGAAGACGACAAGGATACCATTGCTTATCTATTAAAAAGAGTGCTTACCAATTTGGACGGCAGCAGGAATTATATAGTTCATGTATCTGCAGCGGATTATGTGAATGTTCAGCTCATTAAGGAAAATATCGCAAAGGGAACAGGTATCATGCCGGACCGCTTTGAAGTGATAGAGGATGCTACATTAAAGCCTAACGACTGTCTGATCGAATCGGATGGCGGAATATGGGACTGCGGTTTGGGCACACAGATGGATCTTTTGGAAAAGCAGCTTCGCATATTAAGTTATGAGCCATAAAGCTGCCGAATTAGATGTTAATTTAGATGTAAGTAAAGATGTCAGAAATTAATCTTGATAAATACGATGCTGCCGGCAGAGTATATTACAGAAAATTAGGTAAGATAGTTAATGTAGTGGGGCTTACGCTGGAAAGCGCAGGACCTGATGCCAAGATGGGGGACATGTGCAGGATCACCACTACAGACGGACGTGCGATAATGTCCGAGGTGGTTGGTTTTAAAAAGAACATGACTCTGCTCATGCCTTATGAAGAGACTGAAGGGATAGGCTCCGGCTGCATAGTTGAAAATGAGGAGCGTCCCCTTTCCGTACAGGTTGGGGATTTTCTTTTAGGGCAGGTTTTAGATGGTCTGGGAAGACCTGTAAGTGAATTTACACCTGTGGGAGAGACCTGGTATCCTCTTGAGGCAGCGAGTCCTGATGCTATGACCAGAGCAATAATAAATGAGCCACTTCCTTTGGGTGTCAAATCTGTTGACGGTCTGATCACTGTAGGCAAGGGACAGAGGATCGGTATATTTGCAGGCTCCGGCGTAGGCAAATCCACGCTTATGGGAATGTTTGCAAGAAATACCAGGGCTGAGCTGAATGTCATAGCTCTTATCGGGGAGCGTGGAAGGGAAGTACGCGAGTTTATCGAAAGGGACCTTGGTGCGGAAGGTTTAAAAAGGTCAGTGGTCGTTGTAGCAACTTCAGACAAGCCGGCTCTTGAAAGAAAGAAGGCAGCTCAGACTGCTACTGCCATAGCAGAGTATTTCAGGGATCAGGGAAAAGATGTGCTCCTCATGATGGATAATCTTACCCGTTTTTCCATGGCACAGCGTGAGATAGGACTTGCCATAGGCGAGCCGCCTGTTACAAGGGGATACCCGCCCTCGGTTTATTCGGAGATGCCCAAGCTCCTTGAACGGGCAGGCAAGAACGATAAGGGCTCGATCACAGGGCTTTATGCAGTACTTGTAGATGGTGATGATTTTAATGAACCCATAACCGATACAGCCAGAAGCATACTTGATGGGCACATAATGCTTAACAGGAAGCTGGCACACAGAAATCATTATCCTGCCGTGGATGTGCTACAGTCAATATCCAGATGTATGAGTATGGTCACTACGAAGGAACACAGAAAGCTGGCCGGTGAGCTTAAAAATGTTATGGCTACCTATAATGACTCGGAGGATTTGATAAATATCGGGGCCTACAAGAAGGGCTCGAATCCCCGTATCGATTATGCTATTTCTAAGATAGATGCAGTAAATGATTTCCTCTGCCAGGATGTTGACGACAAGTTTGAATTTGAAGATACAGTGGGGATGATGAAAAAGCTGTTCGGAGATAGCTGATGGCAAAGTTTAATTACAGGCTTCAGAATATCTTAAACCTGATGGAAAATTTCGAAGAGCAGGCTAAGCAGGCTTTTGCAGAGCGGCGGAAGATTCTGAATGATGAGGAGGATAAGCTTGCGGCGCTAAATAAGAAAGCAGCGGAGCTTGAAGCTGAGTCGGAAAGGCTTAGGAACGGTGATTTAGATATACGCCATATAATGGAAAATGAATATGAGCAGAAGTACAATAAAGAAGAAATAAAAAAGCAGAGGCTGAAAGTAAAGGTGGCTCAGAAAAACCTTGAGAATGCGCGTATCCGCATGGAGGATGCAGTCAAGGAAAGAAAGATACACGAAAAGCTTAAGGAAAATGCTTTTGAAGAATTTATGAGCGAAGAAGCGGCGGCTGAGTCACTTGAGGTCGACCAGCTGACGAGCTATGTATACGGAGCAAAGAAGGCTGACGGGGATTGAACGGATCAAATTATCACGAGACAGATATAGTTCGGTCGGAAAAGAATTCAGTAACCGGGAAACTTACAGGACTTAACCGGTTACCTGCGGGGAAGATAAATGGCACAGGAAATTGATATAAAAGCGGAAAAAAAGAAGCTTGCCGAGGAGAAGAAGAAACTCAGGGAAGAACAGAAAGCCCAGAGCAAAGAGGCAAAAAAAAGGGCAAGGGAACTTGCAGACAAAGAGGCTGATCTTGATGATGATGCCCCCGGTGGCGGTCTGTCCATGATACTGGTCACTTTGTTCATAGTCCTTATCTGGATAGGAATAATCTGTATTCTGATAAAGCTTGATGTAGGCGGTCTGGGCTCCAATGTACTACGCCCGATAATAGGCAATGTACCGGTTATAAATAAAATACTCCCGGGTGATGGTGTGACGGAGACTGATGATCTGGAAGCATACTACGGCTATTCATCCCTTGCTGATGCAGTGGCGCAGATACAGGCTCTTGAGCTTGAGCTTACCAGCGCACAGACTGCCAATGGTACTTATGTTCAGCAGATAGAGGAGCTTAAGGCTGAGGTAAACAGATTAAAGACCTTCGAGGATCAGCAGACGGAATTTCAGCGTATAAAGACTGAGTTCTATGAGGAAGTGGTATATGCTGAAAACGGCCCCGGGGCAGATGCTTACAGGAAGTATTATGAAAATATGGATCCGGAGACAGCCCAGTATCTTTATCAGGAAGTTGTAAAGAAAGAGTCTGTTGATGCCAGTGTGACAGAATATGCTGCTGCTTACGCGGCCATGGATCCCAAGGATGCCGCTGAGATATTTAATACCATGGGCTCTTCATTGGAACTTGTGGGAAAGATACTTAAGGCAATGAACAGTGCACAGCGCGGTGCCATATTGGGAGAAATGGATCCTGAGATGGCTGCTCAGGTAACACGGATAATGGATCCGGATTAAATACAAGGGGTTAAGTGTTCGGATACTTTTGACGATAAATATTGTGAACCGGGATATTTAAGACTGCAGGGAAGCGGTCATATAAACGGTATCACCGCATCCGGACGACGGACCGCAGGGATGTGCTAAGGAGAAACATTATGACATCTATAGGCGATCTTAACAGTCAGATGCTGGTAAATAACCTTTCCGATGGAATGGACAGGAATGCCGGTTCATCCCGAAGCGGACAGTCAGGGGATTTCAAGAGTGCGTTCGCAAATGCCACCGGACAGATCAATGTTAAAAACCGGGATATCCAGACAGAAACGAATAAGTTATCAGGTGACCGCAGGGAGAGTGCAGCTGCTTCTACTTCTGCTGAGAAGAAGCCCTATGATAAGTCTGATGTAAAGAGTGAAAAAAGCTTATCAGACGATAATGTATCTAAGTCTGATACACAGGGAAAAAATGCAGTAAAGGATGAAAGTAATGCAGTCGCTGAAAATGAGAAAAATGATGCTGATGATACTGTTCTTGACGAAAAGGAGATAGAAGCAGTACTGCAGGCTGTTGATGTGATTATAGAAAAGACCGCGGAGATACTTAATGTAGATGTTTCTGAGATAATGAAGGCATGTGAGGATCTGGAGATTTCCGCATCAGACCTTGTGATGTCTGAAAATATGAATATGCTTGCAGCCAATATACTGGGGGACGGCGGACTGGAGAGTCTGCTGACAGATCAGAGCATTCTGGAAGCTGCCGGTGAACTGAACAAAATGGCAGCAGAGATTTTAGAGGATGCAGGTTTTGTGCCGGCTGAAATAGGCGAGATACTGGATGCGGCAGTTGTCAGTGGTGAAGATGCCCAGGTGGCAGGTACTTTAGACGAAGCAGAATATACAGAGGTCCCGGTACAGACAGTTGATTTTCCCGGGGATGCAGTACCGGCTGAAAATGCTGTATCTGCTGCACAGAGTGACAATAACAGTTCTTCAGATTCTTCTGCTGACGATAGTGGCGCACCGGCGGATGAAAGTAAGCTGGTAAAGCGTGACGACAGGCATGATGTAAGACAGGATATACACACCCCGGTCAGTGGGCAGGATGCGACACCGGTGCAGGGACCGGATACAGCTGAAGCGGTAGCAGAGGCAAGGCCGCAGAGTTATCTTAGTAACCCTGCAGAAGTAGCTGACCAGGTAATAGAGAAGATAAAATCCCAGGTAAAAGATGATTTCTCATCACTTGAGTTAAGCCTTCATCCGGCAAGCCTCGGTAATGTGGCTATAAATCTCGTGAGCAAGTCAGGCGTGGTTACCGCCCAGTTTTCAACGGAAACTGAAGCTGCCAGGGCTGCACTTGAAAGCCAGATAATGGTACTCAGACAAAATCTTGAGGAGCAGGGCGTAAAGATAGATGCTGTTGAGGTTACTGTTTCATCTCATGCATTTGAGCAGAATCTGGAACAGGGCAATGACAGACAGTCTGATGCTGAGGCAGGCGAACAGGAGAGATTAAGGCGTGCCACCAGAAAGATAGATCTGGGTGATTTTGCGGGAATCCCGGAAGATATTGATGAAGCAGATGCCGTTACTGCACAGATGATGCAGGCTGACGGAAACAAGATGGATTACAAGGTGTGATAATAGGGATACAAATTCAAGGCATGCGTGCTTGCACGCAGATGCCGATGAATTTGTATCCCGTATCACATAAATATATAACAAATGCAATAGGCGTATAAGGAGGGACAGTTATGGATATAAAAGGCTTGGTAGCACCAGTAGTTGATGGCAAAGTACAAAATAGCAGCGCTTCCAGCAAGTCGCTTGCATCGGCTTCCGAAAAGGATAAATCACAGATCAATTCCGATGCCTTTCTTACACTTCTTGTTGCAGAAATGCAGAACCAGGATCCTCTTGAGCCTACTTCCAATACAGAGTGGATCAGCCAGTATGCGACATTCACACAGGTGTCGGAAGTACAGGCTATAGGCGACAATATGAATGCCATGAAAGCTGACGGCCTGACCGGCAAGACAGTTATTATGAGTGTAATGGATGAAACCGGCAATACAGATGAAGTATCCGGCATAGTGGATTATGTGACATATGAGGAAGGAAAGGCATATCTTTCAATCGACGGTTCACTTTATTCCATAAATGATCTTAAGACTGTCGTAAGTGACAGATATGTGGATGCATCAGACAGGGCAGATGAGCTTATAGAAGCGATAAAGAAGCTTCCCGCTCCTTCGCTTATGACGAAAGATTATTTTAATGCAGCTTCTGCTGTTGTGGCAGAATATGACGATATGGATGATTTTGAAAAAGGCTTTCTTGATGAAAGCTTCGCAGATGGTATAGAACAGTACCGCAAGGCTCTCCAGAAGATTGTAGCTGATGAGCAGGCTAAGCAGGAGAAGGAAGCGGCTGCACAGGCCGCAGCAGAAAAGATCGCACCTGTTCAGGGAAATGTTCCGGTACAGGAGAATGCTTATGAAAATGCGGCTGAGGCTGTAACACCTGTTTCAGAGGCGGAGGCAAAGAGCGACAGCAATGATGAAAGTACTGTTGCATCAGACACTGCCGGTATCGCAGAAGAAAGTATATCTGATGTCACATCGGATACTTCGGATAAAACTGTAATATCTGAAGACGAGTCTGCTTCAGAAGTGGCTGCTGCAGAGACTGCAGTTTCTGCAGCAGATGAGGCAGCAGAGAGTACGGCAGCATCCGAGACTGAGGTCCCTTCAGAAACAGATGTTGTAACAGAAACAGCGGCATCAGAGACCGCATCACAGACTGCGCAGCCTGAAAATACTGAGGCAGAAACAGAAAGCACTGAGGCTTCTGAAGCAGATATTACGGTATCAGAGTCATCACCGTCCGGGGACGAGGAGGCAGAGTCAGCTTCTGACACGGGGGATGAAGCGAATCCGTAACTGTTTATAAGTTCTATTTATTTGTATGCTGATATAAACTTTGGGATTAAATGCCCGATATAATAAATGTAAGGTTAAAAGTAACTATTCAGGACGATCGAAAGAAAAAACAGTTTTTGAAAGGTTACGGATATAAGAATAAGAGGATGGTTTCTCAAGGATGAGGAACGTTCAAAAGGATTTACGGGCCCTCCTCAATATATAAAAGATGAAGGAGGACATGCCTTATGATGAGATCACTTTACTCCGGAGTTGCGGGGTTAAAAACACACCAGGTCAAGATGGATGTTATCGGTAACAACATTGCCAATGTTAATACCGTAGCATATAAGTCCCAGTCTATCACTTTCTCCGAATTGATGTACCAGACCACACAGTCTGCCAGCGGACCTAATGAGATCACAGGTACTGCAGGTACCAATGCAAAGCAGATAGGTCTTGGTGTTCAGTCTGCAGCCATAAGCACTGCTATCACACAGCAGGGATCTACTCAGACTACAGGTAATGCTTTTGACCTGCGTATAACAGGTAATTCCTTCTTCGTTGTTTCTGACGGAACATCAAACTATTTCACAAGAGATGGATCTTTCTATGTTGATGCTGTAGGTAACCTGGCAATGAGCTCAAACGGTTACAATGTTATGGGCTGGCTTGTAAATAATGATGGTGAGATCGTTCAGGATAATGTTAAGAAACTTCAGATCATGTCACCTGAAAATATGACCAGTGATCCCAAGGCCACAGAGCTTGCTACCATGACCGGTATCATTGATAAGCTTGATTCACAGGTACTTGGTGACGGTAAAGTAATAAACCTTGCTTTCTATGACAATATGGGATATTCCTATACCGCAAGATTCAGGATGAATGGTACTGATGAAGAGGGTAACTACATTCTTAATCTTAAGGATGTTCTTGATGCTAATAACGAGTCTATTCTGGACAAGTTTGACGCAAAGATCTATACCGGATCAAATTCTGCAGGAACAAACTCTTATGCGACCAAGAATGCTACATATTCCCTGTTAGATGGATATACCATGACAGCTTCGCCTTCAACAAACGGGGAAATGAAATACACAGATCCGAAATTCGGCGATGTGACATTAACTCCGAGCACTATTTTCAGCGGATATAATCCCACCACCGGCAAGATTTCGGATGAGAACAGCGCTTACGGAAGCTATTCCTACACTGAAGACGGAAAGACTGTTACTATGACAAAGGCAGATGCTGCAAAGGCATACGCAGAGGCTTTCGGTTTTGATGATTATACCGAACTGCTTTCTCTTACGGTACAGGCTACAGATGCTAATGCAACCCCGACTACTGTCGGAACTCTTCTTAAGGCCGGTAATACTACTTATACATATAATGACGGAACCACGACAACAAACAAGAATCTTTTTGATGCCAACGGCGGACTTACAACAGACGGTTATGTTACTATAGCAGGTTCTGCGGTATCTGTAAGATACAATCAGGCAACAGGTACTCTTACGGGACTTAACGGCTCGACAAATATATCTGCATTCAACCTTACCATTGAGCCTAAGGAATCCAGTACCGAGAATCCTTTTGCCAAGGCAATAAGTGTAGATATGTCGGCAACAAAGAATCTTAACAATGAAGGTACCTCTACGGCATCTGCAACTTCCGGTGATGCTGATGGAAAGGGTACTGGATGTGCTCTGGGAACAATGACAGGCGTATCCATTCAGAATAACGGTATGATCTACGGCGCTTACGATAACGGCCAGACCAAGCTTCTTGGTCAGATCGCTGTTGCTTCTTTCTCAAATGCAGCCGGTCTTGAGAAGCAGGGTGATAACCTTTATTCTGCAACCCTTAACTCCGGTGAGTTTGACGGCATAGGTGTTGATATCACGGCAGACGGCGGCTATATGTCCACCGGTGTTCTGGAAATGTCAAATGTTGACCTCTCTAGTGAGTTTACGGACCTTATCACCACACAGCGTGGTTTCCAGGCTAACTCCCGTATCATAACTGTTTCCGATACGCTGCTTGAAGAACTGGTTAACCTGAAGAGATAATATTAAAGAATACAGCATAGCAAAAGAGGGACAGGAGGCTCCTGTCTCTTTTTTGTTTATATTCCGTGTAAATGGTTGGATTTGGTGTATAATCTGCAGTTCACATGTGTGAATAGTGCGCAAAGCCGTCGGATTATGTGGTAGAATGTATGGTAAAATGGAAATATAGTTTATATAATTAAATTATGTTTACCACATAGCACTGCATATGGTAAAATCAGATTTAGGATTTTGTAACTGTTATGGCAAAGTTAATGTATGAGAATAAGTTTATCCTGACAAGGAAGCTGCATTCCCAGTATTTCAGGTATTGTTACCGTAAGCTTCAGAAGCAGACCAGAATACTGGCGGTGATACTTACCGTTCTTTTTGCCATATGTTTTGTACTTAGCATTATTTTTCTGGGAAGCAGACTGGCAGCTTCTCTTTT
>CAMOJK010000015.1 GCA_946616835.1 uncultured Lachnospiraceae bacterium | reverse complement strand
CATTTCCTATTACATGAAGCAGGCTTCTGTCAAACTCTCCCAGATTTGACATCCTGTTTATTGCATCTATCGTCCCCTGCGTAGCATATACCGGCACACAGTATTTTCGTAAAAAAACTCCCAGCCCCGATACATGGTCACTATGCTCATGGGTAATAAGTATAGCCTTTAAGTCATCCCCGCACAGATCCAGCTCGCTTAAACCGTTTTCTATTTTTTTCCTGCTGATTCCCACATCAACCAGTATATGCGTATCATCCGTGCCTACATAAATTGAATTGCCGCTGCTTCCGCTGGCAATACTCTTCATTCTCATATTTCCTCTTTCTGCCGCTTAATCCGGCTTAGTCCTCCCACTTTATGACCAGACGATCGCCGGAATTGAGCTGTTCCATATACATGGCAGGTCTGCCGTTGAGCTCTGTCACTACCCTGGTTCCCTGCACATTCTTAAGGTCAAAATTTATCCTGTCAAATACATCCACAAAAACATAGGACTCTTTTCCTTCAAGCTTTACATCAGATCCGTTTACATTGACAATGATGGACCGGGGTATGACCGTGGTTTCCTCTTCCTTTTTTTCAGGTTCTTCCCTGACAGGTCTCTTTATTTCCGCCTCACCATCGTCATCAGGGAGGTTTTCGAAAGTATCAGTCGCTGCATCCTTTACTTCTTCATCAGTTTCACCCGTGCCTGTCTCATCATAAATCTCTTCATAAGACTCTGACTTTTCCGCTTCTGCCTTGTTTGCAGCATTTCTCTCAGCCTCTTCCTGGGCAGCGGCATTCTTAGCCTTTATTGCTTCGTAATCCTTAAGTATCTGCTCCTTTATGCCCCACTTTATGTTGAAGTTTTCAAAGACCTTTGTATCGTCATCAGCAGGCTCATTATTTACAAGAACAGCCATTGACTCATCCAGTATAACATCCATGAATTCACGGACTTCCTTAAGCGTATAATAGTTCCTCATGACTATATCATCGCCGTCTTCTATCTCATAATAGCCTGTCTTTATCTCGCCGTTTACTTCTGCGAATTTAGGCAGGAGTATTTTGCTCTGGTTTGTATATACGGTGATCATAGACTTAAATTCCGGAAGTTCGGAAAGGGTAACTTTTGCCTTCGCCCCTACCGTTGATTCTTTAACCCTTATCACATCATTAGCCCTTATAGGGGTATGCATATCAGCTTCCTCTCCGTTAACGGTTATGACCGCAGGATCTCCCGGAAGCCCACGCTTCATTGCCAGCTTTCCGTTTATGCGGTAATTTATCGCTTCACCCCTCTTAGGGAAAAGCCCGTCATTCGGGAAATCCGCATGCATGGCCGCATCAACCACGGCAAGATTTCCGCTGTCGTAAAGCTTAATATGCTGATCATTAAATGTGACATATATGAAATTGCTGCTCTGATCATAAAAATTCAGGCAGATTCCCACAGGGGTAACCAGCCTGGAATCCTTCTTCACATCATCCTGATAAATGATGTGCCCCATGACTTCCTCGCCCCTTACAGCCACACGCTCTGCCATAATGCCCAGATGTTCCGAAAGCTTCTTCGTATAGCCTTCCACCGTTCCACCGCCACCTACTACAAAGACAGCGCTTACAGGCTTCCCGCCGTTAAGTTCTTTGAACTTCTCTGCCACGAGATCTGCCATTTCCTCTATCTGGGGATCAAGGAGTTTAAGTACCTCTTCACGGCTTACCTTCTGCGGAAGTCCCATAATATCCTTATATTCAACCGTTTCAGAATCGGAAATACCACACTTGATGGTCTCCGCCGTATTAAAATCGACAAGATAGTTCTGTGCTATTATCTCAGTAAGCCTGTCACCGGCAACCGGTATCATACCGTAAGCAACCACGCAGCCATCCTTGGTTATGCAGATATCACTGGTACCTGCGCCCACATCCACAAGTCCGATATTAAGCATTCTGTAATTTTCAGGAATGGCAACGCTGATGGCCGCAATAGGCTCTAACGTCATATTGATAACCCTGAGTCCCGACATCTCAACTGCCTTATAAAGGCCGTCTACCACATCCTCCGGAAGGAAAGTAGCTATCATATCGCAGCCTATACTGTGCGCTTTATGATTCTCCAGATTTCCTATCTGGTAACCATTCAGGTAATACTTTATGACAGACGAACCTACGCAGAAAAATTTAAGTCCCGTATCATTTTCCTTAATAAAACGCTCATAGGCCTGCTCTACGCCCATAGCTGTAAGCCTGGCCACATCTTCCGCACTGATGGTCTTTTCTTCATCAAGATCCATATTTACGGACACAACCTCCGTCTTAAGCACTCTTCCGGCTGCCGCAATACAGACATTCGAAAGCGTTATATCCAGCTTTTCCTCAAGCTTATGTTTTACATACACAATAGAATTGCTGACAGCTCCTATATCGTGGATTTGACCGTCAAGCATGGCCCGTGTTTCATGTTCCTTAGACTCCTGTCCCAGAACATGGAAATTACTGCCTTCACGGTAGCCTACCGTACCCACTATACTTCTTGTACCTATATCCAGACCGAATACAAGCTTGTCCGTATCTATACTCTTTTGCGTACTCCTGGCAGTCTTATTCTCATTTGTCAGATTCTTTGATGCTGCTGCCTTCTTTACGCTTTTCCTCTGCTTTGATTCTTTTGTCTGTTCCATTTTCCTTGCCATGTCACCCCGCCTGTTTTCCATCGTTAATATCCCGTCTGTCTAACAAACGACCTTCGCTGCAATAGCCTTCACATCAGGCACATCCCATAAGCTTATCAACCTGCCTGCAAGTTTTCGACAGTTCATCACTATTATCTATAACATATCTGCAACGGTCCCTGAATTCCTGTTCCGATAGCTGAACCGCAAAAATACTGTCTATCTTTTCGTCACTGTAGCCCCGGCTTGACTTAAGCCGTCCCCGCCTGATTTCCTCAGGTACATATACATACCAGAGTTCATCAAGTATTTCATCATAGTTTTCTTCTATAAGAAGTGCAGCTTCAACTACAAAGTATCTGCAGCCGTTTTTTTCTTCTTTCTCCATTTCCGAAAGAATGTATCGCTTTACTTCCGGATGGACTATGGCATTCACAGCAGCAAGCTTCTTCTCATCAGAAAAAATAGCTGCCGCAAATTTTCTGTTATCAAAATATCCGTCACTGCCAAGCACTTCTTTCCCTAGCAGCTCCAACAGCTCATTATAGCAAGCCTGCCCCGGTTCTTCAAGCTGACGGGCCGCCTCATCCGCAACTATAACTCTTGCCCCATAGCGATCACGGAGATAATCTAACACCACTGATTTTCCGGAGCCCACACCACCGGTCACGCCTATAGTCCGCATCACTTTGCCTCGTACCAGTCCTTTCCGGTATGTGCCTCAACAGTTAGCATCACCGGAAGATCCGCCGCTCCCTGCATTTCTTCCCTCAGGATGTCAAGCACCGCATCCTTTTCTTCTAAAGCAGTTTCCACCAGAAGCTCATCGTGGATCTGCAGCAGAAGCTTCGATTTAAGTCCTTCACGCTCCAGCCGGTTATAAACCTTTATCATTGCAATCTTTATAATATCCGCAGCGGTTCCCTGCACAGGTGCATTCATGGCCACTCTTTCTCCGAACTGTCTCTGCATGAAATTGGATGACTTAAGCTCCGGAATAGGTCTGCGTCTTCCATACATTGTCACAGAATAGCCGTCTTTCTTTGCATTTTCTTTTGCGCTGTCAAGAAAAGCCTTTACACCCGGATATGTAGCAAAGTACTCTTCAATATATGTCTTTGCTTCTTCCCTGCTGATGGACAGATCCTGACTCAGTCCAAATGAGGATATTCCATAAACGATCCCAAAATTTACCGCTTTGGCATTTCTTCGCTGCAAGTCTGTTACTTCGTCAAAGGGCACATGGAAAACCTTTGAAGCCGTTATCCTGTGTATATCTTCTTCCGACCGGTATGCTGCAATAAGCTCAGCATCCCCTGACATGGACGCCAGTATCCTTAATTCTATCTGTGAATAATCCGCATCCGCAAAGATATAGCCTTCCCTTGGCAGAAAAACTCTCCTGATCCTGCGTCCAAGTTCGTATCTCATGGGAATATTCTGCAGATTAGGCTCCGTTGACGAAAGTCTGCCGGTAGCAGTCACAGTCTGATTAAAGCTTGTATGTATCCTTCCATCTCCTGCAATATAACCTGCCAGCCCGTCCGCATATGTAGATTTTAATTTTGCATATGTCCTATACTCAAGGATATCATTTACAAAAGGATATTCTGCTGCCAGCTTCTCCAAAACATCTGCTGCCGTGGAATATCCGGTCTTTGTCTTCTTTGCTCCCGGGATACCCATTTTTTCAAAAAGTATCACCCCTAACTGCTTAGGTGAATTTATATTAAATTCCTCTCCGGCAGCATCATATATCTTTTTTTCAAGCTCTTTTATACTCTTATCCAGTTCAGCACTGTATTCTGCCAGCGCCTCTGCCGATGCAGCGATTCCTTCTGTCTCCATTCTGAAAAGGACAAAAGAAAGAGGCATTTCCATATCCCTGTAGAGATCAAACATTCCTGTGGATTCAAGCCTGTTTTTTAGTTCCGCATATAATGCCCGTACATCGCAGGCAGCCTGTCCCATGTAATCCCTTAACGCATCATCATCTGCACTTACTGTAATAGTACCTTTTTTTATAAAAAGTTCATCAAAGCTTTTTCTATCCTCGGACAGGTATATACCTGCCATATCTTCCGTTTTATAGCTGCCCTTAGTAGGATCCAGGAGATATGCCATTAGCATCACATCATCCGCACCGGACGACATATCCTCTGCGCTTTTCCCCTTGTAATCCTCAGCAGCACATAGCAGAGGATAAAGGACTTTTATATCGTAGGTGACCACTTTCATACCGGCAGAATAATACTTTCTTAATACTCCGCGCAGCTTTTCATAAGGTACTTTTGTATTGTCAGTACAGTAAGCCTTCCCGGCCTCATTTGAAAAAGAAACAGCATACTCTTCGGCTGTTAAATCCCGTAAAATCACGGCAAGTTCTGTCCCTGAGGCTGCTGCTTTTTCCAATAGTTCCTCAAGCCCGCTTTCATCCAGGCTTATGATCTCTGCCTTACTGCCTTCTGTACCCGCACCGGTTACAGCGTCATCAAACCTTTTATAGAAGCTCTTAAGCTCAAGCTTTCTGCAAAGCTCATAGGCTTCTTTTGTGTAAAAATCAGGAACCGGAGCATCACCCGGATGAACATCCAGCTCACAGTCCGTCTTAATAGTCGCAAGCTTAAGGCTTAAGTCTGCTAACTCCCTGTTTTCCCTTAGACTCTCCCTTATGGAATTCTTCTTTATCTCTTCAATATGTTCATATATTGCATCAATAGAACCGTACTGAAGCATAAGTTCTGTTGCCGTCTTCTCTCCCACCTTGGGAACACCGGGAATATTGTCCGCAGTATCCCCCATCAGTGCCTTTAATTCTATGAACTGCGCAGGCGTAAGCTGATATTTTTCCTTAACATCCGCAGCCTTGTAATTTTCTATTTCGGTACCGCCCTTTTTTGTCTTAGGAATCCTTATCATAATATGCTCTGACGCGATCTGCAAAAGATCCCTGTCACCGGATATTATGGCAACTTCCAATCCCATCCTCTCGCCTTCCCTTGCAAGAGTCCCCATAAGGTCATCCGCTTCAAATCCGGGCTTCGATATCACAAGTACCCCCATGGCTGAAAGCATTTCCTTCATAAGCGGAACCTGTGACCTTAATTCTTCCGGCATAGGTTTTCTCGTACCTTTATATGCATCAAACATCTCATGCCTGAAAGTCGGTGCATGCTCATCAAATGTCACTATGAAATAATCCGGCTTTTCTTCATCCAGTATATGAAACATTATATTCAAAAAACCATATATGGCATTCGTATGAAGTCCCTCGGAATTGGTAAGGTCAGGCACGCCGTAAAATGCCCTGTGAAGGATGCTATGCCCATCAATAAGTACTAATTTATCCATAATATTCCTTTCAATACAAATATAACCGAAACAATAAGTGCCAGAATAGACAGCTCAACAAATGCCCGGCGGATGATACCTTCCCGCCGGCACCGCTTTGTTTCTTTCTTTATAAGTTCTTCATATTCTGGTATAGGGGGATCTCCCTCTTTCAGATCTATCTTGCGCAAACCGCTTATCATAATATACTGACTGTGCAGGTCTGCATCACAGTCCCTGCACTGACTTATATGAAGCAGAAGCATCCTGGTTTCCTTATAGTCCAATTCACCATTTATAAAAGAATTAAAGTATTTGTGATACTCCCTGCATTCCATGCTGTTATGATGCTTTATTCCCTTCCCGCAACACCGTATATCACGACATCGCCGCATTCAACGGTATGTGCTATGCTGCATCCGTTCTCTGAAAGTTCAGATAAACCATCCATTGAGCCCATGAGCACACCGTCACCGCAAGCCGTAAAACTGATGTCCGAATTATTAAATTCCATTTCGGCCCTTCCTGACAGGCAGCCTATACCGCAAAGCTTTTCACCCTGCAGTTCCAAATTTATGCTGCATTCCGACAGCTTAATCTTCTGATCATCCGAGGACAGTGCGCCAATTGCCACGACACTTTCCCCCTTGATCTGCATTTCATACTTTCCATGCATTATTTCAAGTTTTTCAGCACCGAGACCGGCACCTATGCCTATAGCTGCCCCACTGCTGCTTTTTGACCTGACCAATATGACACCGGCTGTGTCTATCACTACAGAGCCGCACTCCCTGTCGGTACCAGCACCTATTCCAAAACAGTCATCATATTTGCCCTGAATTTCAAGAGTACCATCGCCTTCGATATTGAGCGAGCCGCCTTTTGCCACATATATTCCGCCCTTCAGGTAATTATAGCCTGTAAGCACCAGTGTCACTGCACAGCCTTCTGCCACAGATATGCCGTTTGCCTCCGACTCTGAAAATCCCAGCCCGCAATTTTCAAGAGTAATGGTTCCATGGTATCCGTTAAGCACATCTATTGTGACAGGACTCTTTATTCCGGGGGCTCCTGCAACGGTAAAGTCTATGAATGTCATTTCCTTTCTGCTGACAGAAATCTTTTCCGTGCCTTCTTCCTCCAGTTTGGACAGAAGCACTCGTCCGTCCCTTCCCGGTATATACACTCCCACAGAAGATGACAGTGCACTCTTCTTAAGCTCCACAATCTCGCGCCTAATATCATCAGGCGTATCTGCCAGCAGCGTTGCTGAAGGTCTTGCCGTATAATACCCCTGTATAAGATCTGCACCAAGCTTTATGACAGTCTTTAGTTCATCATGTGTCTCTACGCCTTCTGCCAGAGCCAGAATGCCATTATCATGTGAGAAACTGATTATATCCTTTACGAAATGCTGCTTCTGGGGACTACTCTGTATATCGGTTATCAGAGAGCGGTCTATCTTCACATAATCAGGCATATACCTTAAGAGATTTACCACATTGGAATATCCCGTGCCATAATCATCAACTGCTGTTCCAGCTCCCATATTGGCATATACAGCCTTAACCTCTGCCAGCTCCTCGTCAGAAAGCTCTGTCTGTTCAGTAAGTTCTATGACAATATTCCCCGCAAACTTCCTTATGGAAGATTCTACAAAATCAAGCTCATCTCCCTTTAAATGTTCTCCGGGAATGGAATTTATAAATACCTTGCGGTTATTCTCCATGAATACCTGTTCCTTTGCCAGACGGTTAAGTACATTGACAAAGGTTGCCTTTTCCACATCATAAAGCCTGTCAAGGAAATCAGCATATTTTAGTATAACAGGTGGTGCGATATAGGGCTCCGTATCCGGCCTCATAAGTGCCTCATAGGCATATATATCGCCATTTGCCGCGCTTATAATAGGCTGGAAATGATAATTGAACTTATTATTATCCAGCACCTCCATTACCCTGCCGGCAAGCTTTACTTCATCCTCATCCAATACGGAATAATCCTTCTTGGAGCGTGAGCCATACTTAAAACCGTTCTTCCTGCTTATGGCAACATTGACTATACGCTCTAATGCTGCCGCATTCTCGGGATGTCCGCTTTCATGTCCATGATACAGTTCCGTCTGGGATATTACATCGGGATCGGCATTGAATATCTTCATTGCCTCCTTGAATTCCTCACAGTATCGCTTGAATGTCTCGCCGTTTTCAATCGAAGAGAAATACATCACCACAAACTCTCCACTGCCGGTATAACAGCTGTAACACTCCGGGCTGTTAAAAACCGACTGAAGTGTCGTGGATATACCCACGATCACGCGATCTCCGGCATCCCTTCCCCTCAGGTCATTAAACTGCGCAAGTCCCCGGATGTCATATGCAACAACATCAACATATCCTCCCGCCTCTCGTATCCTCTCCATAATGGAATCTACATCACTGAGCATGCCCTTATAATTCGGAAGGCCTGTCAGTGCGTCATAATTAGTTCCCATTTCAACCAGCTTGCGACTGCTGTCAAGCTCGCTGGATCGTCTGAAAGCCTCCAGGCCAAACATAACAGACCTCAGCCACACCCTGACACCTGCTGAGAATGGGCAGTATCTGTCAACAAAGCCCAAAGCTGCATAACCAAGACTCTCATCCTCAAAAAACAGCGGAAGGAAATAAAACAGCCTGGGTTTGTCACATTTATCAAGAAGTGCAGGCAGCATAACGGATTTGTCAAAAAAATCATCCAGATCCACACTGTCCCGGCCATCATCAGTACGGCAGCAGTCTATAGCCCGCAACAATCTTGCCGTATAGGTGGTCCTCGGCATCATCCAGCCTTCATTAAGGCAAATGGTAAATGTATCATAATTTCCTATCTGGTAAACATAGGAATAAATCGTCGTAAGTAATCCGCGGAAGGCAGTCTGCAACATCATATCTTCATTAAATCCGCTGAAAACTGAGCTGAAGGAATTTTCGGAAATAGCAGTATCCCATTCTGACCGGACTTCATAAACAGCCTTCATGCTGTCGCCATTGCAGCCGCAGGTCTTTCCGATAAACATTTCCACATCTGCTTCAAATGGCTGTATTTCTTTTCCTTCCATAAGTCCCAGCATAGTTTCTGCGGAATATTTTCCGAAGCTCTCAAAAGGAAGCGGTGCACTGGTAATAGGAATAGGTGCATGCATACCTTCATCATTACAGTCATAACCTATTACAGCTACATCTTCAGGAACTCTGATCCCACGAGCTATAAATGTTTTTGCGAGACCTAAAGCCATACAGTCATTTGCACAGGCAACTGCTTCCGGCAGATTTCCCGACCTTATGAGTTTTTCAGCAGTATTCTCGCCACTGGTATACCAGAAATCACCATAAAAAACACGATCTTCACGAACTTCAAGACCATGTTCTGCCATACAGTCCCTATACGCCTGCAAACGCTTCTTGGAATGTTCATGCCAGGACTTACCTGTGAGATAGGCTATATCTTTATAGCCATGCTTCTCTATCAGGTGGGATATCATTTTTTTAATAGGGGTATAATTATCCTGAAGGACATAAGGGAAACCTTCCACTTCTTTTTCAACGAAAAGTACCTTACCCTTATATTCTTTTTTTAAAGTTTCAGTCAGTGATTCCACTACACCGGGGGTCTGGATGGAATCTGCCATAATGCATATTCCGTCAAAAGAACCAAGATCGATAAGGGAATAAATATTGCTCTCACCTTTTTCGCGATTGGGTGAATCCTGGAATTTTCGAAACATGGCAAATACACATATATCAAAATTTTCCTTGAACATCCTTTCAGAAAAGCCCTTGATAAACTCTTCCTGACAATACTCTTCCGGCTGTCCGACCAGAAGCGCCAGTCTCTTCTTTCCCCCTGAATTCAAACCCATAAATTTCTCCAATAAAGACTACATGTACGCAGGCATTATAACTTCTCTCTGTTGTCACTTTCCTATCGCCTGCCCCCAGGCAATTTGCCCCGGATATTAATGAACAGCTCTACTGTATACTATACAGTATAAATTATATCAAATTTGTATGGAATTATACACAAAGAAAAGATAATTTATTTTCCTGAGCCGGATAAGAGTCCTTTCTTAAAATACCTCTGAAAAAGCGGATAAGTCACAAGGATCGGAAGTATTATAACGACGACAAGTGCCATCCTGAAGGATTCTGTGGGAACCCGTGTAACCACAGCTCCGGTAATACTGTCATTTGAAGATATAAAAGATGCATTCTTCTGCATGTTGTATAGAACATACTGAAGCGTGTATAACCTACTGTGATTTGAATCCGTATATAACAGATTTTCATACCAGATATTCCAATATGAAAACGCTTCAAAAAGACCTACTGTTATCAGGATCGGCTTTGACAGCGGAAGTACAAACTTCCTGAAAATTCTGAAGGTTGATGCCCCGTCCAGCCTGGCCGCCTCAAGTATCTCCGGAGGAATATTATTTAAAAAATATGTCCTCATTACTATGATATACCAGCTGGAACATGCCGGCGGAAGAATAAGTGCAAATATAGTATTCTTCATTCCAAGCATCTGGGTATTCACAGCATAAGAAGCTGCTACCCCACCGCCAAAAAAGACAGGGATCATAACTACATAGGTAAATATCCTGTTGAAATGAAAATCCTTCTGGCTAAGTGCATATGCCATGGTGCTTATAAAAAACAGTGACAGAAAAGTTCCCGCAAGAGTAACTGCAGCAGTTACTCCAAAGGACATCATGATAGTCTTTATATTTCCCGACAGATAACTATAGGCCTCAAGGGACCACTTGTCAGGAAAGAAGCTGTATCCATTCGCTACCACAGAATCCTCCGAGGAAAATGACACGATAATAATAAGTATTACCGGAAGGATCGATATAAAAGATATAATGAAAAGCAATGCACTAAGTACAGTATCAGATCCCCTTCCAAGCCCCCGGATATAATAGTTGTCTTCGTCTTTATTTTTCTTTATCATAGAATCCTTCCCTCAGTCCCCGTTCGTTTTAATATCTGATTTGCAAAAATGAGGATTATACAGCCTATCCCATTCTGAATCAGACTTGCAGCAGCACTAAAGCCATAATTAGACTGTTCCATAAGAGCCTTATAGATAAATACATCTATGGTTTCAGTAGAAGAAAGAATCGAACCGGCATTTCTTGTTACCTGGTAAAAAAGGCCAAAATCCGTAGAAAACAAATGCCCAAGGTTAAGCAGTGTCATAACCACTATAACACTTTTTAGTTCCGGCAGGATTATATGCCTTATAACCCGGGTTACAGATGCACCGTCCACTGCCGCCGCATCAAACAGTTCACTATCTATCGTAACCATCCTGGCATAATATAACATCATGATATATCCGGAGGACTTCCATATCTGAACAAAACAAAGAATAAACGGCCAGAACTCAGGCCGCTGGTAAAAGCTTATCCCCGTCATATCCAGTTTTTCAAGAAGTGCGTTTACAGTGCCCCGGTCAGGTGATAAAAAAGCATATACCAGATAGCTGACTATGATCCAGGACATAAAATAAGGCAGCAGCAGAGAAATCTGCGCAAAGGTCCTGACTATCTTAGAATGAATATAAGACATCCATATGGCAAGTACTACCGGAATGACCGTTTCCAAAATAAGAAATACAAGATTATACAGAACAGTGTTCCTGACTACTCTTCCTATTTCGGGATTTAAGAAAAGAAAACGGAAATTATCAAAACCTACCCAATCACTTCCATAGATAAGACTGTAGAAAAATCCTTTGCCAGGAACAAGTCTGTAACGCTTGAATGCCATGATTATTCCAAACAGCGGAAAATAACAAAAAACCAGATACCATATAAGTGTCGGCGCTGATAAGAGGGTTAAGCATAAGTTCTTCTCGCCAAACCTGTTTTTTTTATTTTTATATCGACACTTCTGTTTCATATAGTTCTCTATATTCCGGGCATGATTCTATCAGCGCATGATGCCTGCCATCAGCAATAATTTTGCCATCTTTAATATAAAGTATACGATCAGCACCGATAACCGTTGACAAACGGTGTGCGATCATTATGACAGTACATTTTCCATGTATTCTCTGAAGGGTTTCTCTGATCTTTGCCTGCGTTATATTATCAAGGGCACTGGTTGCTTCATCCAAAAGCAGTATCTTAGAATCATGAAGCAGCCCTCTGGCTATAGCAAGTCTTTGCCTCTGACCGCCTGACAGGTTGACTCCGCCTTCACCCACTATAGTGTCATAGCCCTCCGGCATAGCCTCAATATCCTCATCTATACATGCCTGCTTAGCTACGGTCTTCATCTCCTCATCAGTCATATCCGGTTTAGCAAGCTTCAGATTATCTCGGATCGACATATGGAATATATAGGGCGACTGAGTAACCACCGACATAGAACCACGCAGGCTGTCACTATCAAGCTCCCGTATATCTATATCATCCAGCATGACTTTACCACTAAAGGGCTGGTATAGCTTGGATAACAGATTGAATATAGTGGTTTTACCGGATCCACTTCTTCCAACCAAAGCCACTGTCTCGCCGGCATTTATAGTCAGGTTCGTGTCATACAGTACCCACCTTGTTGAACTGTTAAGCTTTGAAACATTATATGAAAAGCAGACTTTTTCCAGGGACACCTTGCCCTTAATATCCTTCTTTGAAAGCTCTCCAAAGGACTCCTTCGGGAATAAATGATCATCGGTTAAAGCATGAAGCCTCTCACAGGACAGGTTAAAATCAGCAAAGAAATCCATTATAACGCCAAGCAGCGTAATGGCCGGTGTTCCCAGATTTGTATAGTAATTATAAAGTATCAGTGCGGTGGCCACCTCAATTGAATGATTCTTTAACAGGCACATCAGAAGGATTATAAACAGCAGTGCGGCAAGCTCACGCAGTCCTCCCCCCACCAGCCTGAATATTCTGTTGATCGCATCCAGATACATTCTGGAGGAGTTTGCTTTTATTATTCTCTGATTCAGCTCACTCTTCAATTCCTTCTCGGCATGTATCAGCTTGATATCCTTTGAACCGCG
Organism: uncultured Lachnospiraceae bacterium; assembly: GCA_946616835.1. Classification (GTDB taxonomy): domain Bacteria; phylum Bacillota; class Clostridia; order Lachnospirales; family Lachnospiraceae; genus NK4A136. The sequence goes on along the minus strand of CAMOJK010000015.1, from coordinate 27,075 downwards.
AACTATCTCACCAACAAGTCCTGTATATCTCTCATTTGCATTCCGGTATAAACGGCCATTTTTTTCATTTGTCTTCTCACGCCTTATTTCAAGCCATATCTGGATTCCAAGAAGTATGACAGTGACCAGAAAAACAACAGGATTTATTACAAGCATCGCAATCAGAATGCCCAAATACTGAACTGTATTTGAAAGGTTGTCGGCAAAAGTTGAAAATGCGGTTGCCAGATTATTGGTATCAACGGTAAGACGCTGAATGAAAAGACCTGTGCCATGCTCGTCAATGGCTGAATTCTTTATCTTTAACACTTTATCGGATATGTCTATTTCCAGGGCATTTAAGGTCTTATTGTAAAGCACATTATGTGCCCAGTTAGTAGCTAACAGCACAGAGGTAGATACTATATTGACCACAAATAACATTAATGCTGTAAGCAGAAGCTGATCCAGCGCCTCACTGGTAAGGTTCACTATGATCTTTGCACCAAGAATAGGTGCCAGTATCATAAGCCCTACACCTGTAAGCTGCAGAAAGAGTGCAAGAAAAAGATATTTTTTATGGGGGCCTGCATATTTCCAGGTAAAACCAAGATTATCCTTCAGGGAATTCCTGAGATGGAAATCATATCTGATAACATTTTTCCCTTTATCATAGTGCCACGACGGTGCAGACGTCCATCCATGAACAGACTTGAGTAAAATAAGCGAATCCGTAAGTCCTATGGCATCATAGCTTTCTCCCTTAACTCTAAGTTCGACAGTTACCCCTGTACGCTTCTTTTTTACTACGACACAAAAAGGAACATCCTCCCCTAACTTGTAATGGTAGTCCAGGAGTATATCCTCTATCGTAAGCTGAAAACGGATCATATCATCAGACAATACTCCAAGTTTCTCAAGATCCGAAAGAACGCTCTCTATTGACCTGTCGATGGATTCATTTGTGAGCACACCTTTTATCTTCATAGATCACCCGTGATTACTTAAATATTCATCCAGCTGTCTCTGGGCTTCCTCGCGAACCTTTTCCAGACCTGCCTTCTCCATCTGATCACGGATCAGTTCCATTTCCCGGTCTGTGTCTGCAGTACCGGTAACAAACTCCGACATATAACTGTCCCATATAGCATCAAGTGCTGCAATTTCAGCCTCCACAGGCGTCGGGTCAAAGCTGAAGCCCTGAGTATCACTCATCTGAACACCCTGATATCCTTCATATACATGTTTCCACTGATCAGGATCAGCAAGATTATCCTTGCCTGCGGAAACAACAGACGCAGATATGGCAGGTCCTGTAATATAATTATCCTGCATATAATGTTCGCTCCCCTCATCAGTACGGATAACAGTACCTTCATAGTAATTAAAATGTTTCCCTTCTATTCCGTATGCCAAGGTATCACGGAACTCCCTGTCTGTATAAAGCAGCTGCATATATTTAAGACATGCCTTGGCTTTTTCCTCCGAAGCTGCCGCATTTATCGCTATAAGCGATCCCTGCTGGGTAGCCCTCGACATATTGGGGCCTATAAATCTGACAAGCTTCACATTAAAACCTATAGATTCCGGATCGGACCATCCCTTAAAGCCGGTCCAGGCTGTACCTGTCCTGACAGGCGTTTTTATTGAATAGGGCACCTCGTCAGTCGTAGCCGCATCAGGATTTATATAACCTTTTTCATACCATTCGTGAAGTTTACGGAGCATGCCTATATATTCTTCATCATCAAAGACAGGAATTATCTTTGTGCCATCCGGCGTACCTGCTTTACTGTAGGGAATAACAAGATATTTTCCGACAATCCTTTCATGTACCTGATACAAACCGCTCACTCCCGCCGACGGCAGATAAAAGGGATATTCAGACGGATGGTCTTCCTTCCACATCTGAAGATACGGCTCTAAATCCTCAAATTCCATTTCATCAGGAAGCGTAAGCCCCTTCTCCTGTTCAAAATAATCGCTGTTCATACGGAAGAAAACTTCGGCTCCCAGGTCCTTTAGCATAGGAACACCATAAATCCTGTCATTCAGCGTACCTACCTCCCACCAGGGATCAACGCCGGAATATAATTCCGGAGTTTCCGTCTGAACAAGTTCAGTTATATCATAGTAGTAGCCATTTGACGCATTCGTATCAAAATCGTTACACCAGTCACAGCTGAATGTCATATCGTAATACTCGCCGGTGGAAAGATCCAGTTCGAACTGGTCATCTGTCTTATAGATCATTTTTACCGTAACGCCTATTTTTTCAGCAGACATCTCATTTGCTTTAGCCATAACCTCTTCAAGTGCATCAGGTGCTGTTCCGTCAGGCGTGTATGTCCACCAGATAAGCTCTATTGGCCCTTCCTCATTTGAAGCAGTGTCACCACCTGCGTCACATCCTGCCAGCATAAATATTGCAGCTAATATAAAAGACAACAGTCTCAAGCGTTTGGTTCTGCCCCTTAAATCCATAACATCCTCTCCTTAAAACCATAAGATTCGTTTTTTGCTATAACAAAATTGTATGAAATTGGATTTCAGGAATACATTATACAACATCTTGCAAGCCATAGCACATTGGAAGTGGCTGGGCACTATAACAGGGCTCTCTATGAGGTAAATATAAAAGGTAAATCTCATAAGAAAGAACTCAGAATTGCTTAAGTATCAAAGATATGTCAAACAAAAAAATAAGCCCAACCCCAGTATTTACAAAGGAGTTGGACCTATCGAGGTGACAGGATTCGAACCTGCGACCCCCTGGTCCCAAACCAGGTGCCCCACCAAACTGGGCCACACCTCGAGAACAAATGAGATTATAAACAAAGCTGCGGCTTATGTCAAATGTGTATGATATCCGGTACATTTCCGATATACTCCGTACACATTTTGTTATCCCATATTATTCAATTTGAATGACTGATATGTTATAATTTATGATGTATTGTATTTTTAGGAGTCTGTCTGCTGTCTGTTTCTGACCGTGACTTCGTTTGTACGGCCTTACAGCAGATTTACAATTCATCATGGGGGTGTACTTTATGGACCGGACTGATAAGAAATACATGCTGTTAGTTGACGACAGCAAGACTAACCGTGCGATCCTGCGCGGCATATTTGAGGATGATTTTTCCATCGTCGAAGCTGCTGACGGCCTGGAGGCAAAAGAACTCTTAAAGCGTGTCAGGTTTGCTATCATAATTCTAGATCTTAACATGCCGCATGTGGACGGTTTCCAGCTTCTTGATTTCATAAACAGCGATAAGGACCTCCGTAAAATACCTGTCGTAGTAAATACCCAATTCGGTCAGGAAGAAAACGAGCTTCGCGCCCTGTCCAAGGGAGCCGCGGATTTCATAACAAAGCCATATAATGTAGAAATTGCCAAACACAGAGTTAATAATGTCATTACCACCAGGGAGCTTCAAAAGCAGATGGTAGAGGCAGAAATTGAAAAAGTAAGCTATGAGCGTATGCGCAAGCTTGCTGAAACTGACTCCGAGACCGGCATTCTGTCAGAATTCGGTTTCTGTAACAACGCATCTGTAATCCTGCAGGGCAATCCTGACACACAGTACAGCCTGCTCCTTCTGGACATAGACCATTTCAAGGCAGTGGCAGAGCTTTTCGGTAACGATAAATCGAAGGAAGTTTTAAAAGCCTGCGCCGAATATTTAAAATCAACACTTGGAGGCAGCGGAATATGTGCAAGAATTTATAATGATGTTTATGTTGCCCTTTTCCCTACCGACAAGTTCAAGCCTTTAAATATCGTTGAAGATCTGGAAAAACACGCAGCCGCTCTGATAAACGGATACAAGATCATTTTCTACAGCTGCATATATGAAATTGATGAACTGAATCTCCCCGTCAAACTCATTCTCGATCGTATGAGCATGGTCATCCAGACCATCAAAGGCAACCTTTTAAGCCGTCATATCGAATACAACAGCGAAGTAAAAAATAAGATCCTGCTTGACCTAGAGCTTGTAAATGATACAGAGGACGCAATAAAACGCGGCGATTTCTGTATACATATTCAGCCTATCTACGATATGCGAACAGGCAAGGTGGTTACAGCTGAGGCTCTTGTCAGGTGGAAGCATCCTTCCCAGGGATTGCTCCCTCCCGACAAGTTCATTCCCCTCTTTGAGAAAAACGGCATGATTGCCAAGCTTGACCACTATGTGTGGGAATCTACCTGCAGGCTTTTGAAGGATATCCGTGAAACCTGTGACAATCGTATTCCAATCAGCGTAAATGTTTCGAGGGTAAATCTTTTCCAGCCTTCCCTAAGCAGGGATCTGAAAAAACTGATGTCAGCTTACGGTATTACATCAGACGAGCTTAGGCTTGAGATAACGGAAAGTGCCCGTGTCGAAGACATCCAGCGCTCTTATGAAGCAGTAGAAAGCCTAAAAAAAGCAGGCTTCATCATAGAGATGGATGATTTCGGTATCGGTTATTCCTCCCTGAAGGCTTTACAGGACATGTCCATAGATGTTGTAAAAATCGATATAAGCTTTATCTCAAAGCTGTCCACCTCCGAAAAGTCCATGATCATTGTACGGCATATGGCACAGATGGCAAAAGAGTTAGGAATGAAGGTTGTTGCAGAAGGCGTGGAGACAAAGGAGCAGCTTAAGCTCCTTCAGGATTTTGACTGTGACATGATACAGGGCTACTATTTCTCCAAGCCTCTGCCGGAAGAAGATTTCAAAAAACTCTTACTGAAATAACCGCTTTTCTAAACCATATAATAAAAAATGGAGCCTTGCAAAAGACTCCATTTTTATTCAAAAAACTTCAAAATTATGCGTTAAGGCAAACCTATGCGCACATAGTCAGTTTCCGGATATCACGCACTTCCCCGTGTTCCGCTCAGATCTGCCAGACCGTATGACTGCCGCAGCTTCCGGAATGTCATACATAGCCTGCTCGCCTTTAGCCATGTCCTTAAGTGATACCTTGCCCTCTTTGATCTCGTCTTCACCTATGATCACCACATAAGGAATGCCCAGTTTGTTGGCATATTCCATCTTCTTCTTAAACTTTTTCTGCTCGCCATAGAGCTGTACGCTTATTCCTTCATTTCTTAATTCAGAAGCAATCTTTGCCGCTCCTGCAATATCATCGGTCATTGGAAGCACCAAAGCATCTGCCGGTGCGGAAAATGACTTATTTAAAAGATTCTTTTCACTAAGTATGTAGAACAGTCTAGTAAGACCAATTGACATGCCTACCCCCGGAAGCGGTCTGTCGATAAAGTAGCCAGCCAGATCATCATATCTGCCACCGCTGCATATACTTCCTATAGAAGGATCCGGAAGGAAACAAGTCTCAAACACAGTTCCAGTATAATAATCAAGACCTCTTGCTATGCTTAAGTCCACCTTGAAATTCTTCTCCTGACATCCGAAGCCTTTCATTATCTCGGTCACCTGCTTAAGGTCGCTTACGCCGGTATCAAGAGTCTCATTCTTTCCTGCCAGAGTGTCAAGCTTTGCAAATACTTCAGCATCACTTCCGTTGAATGTTACAAAATCCAGAAGTGCATTGGCATTTTCTTCCGACACTCCCAGCTCTTTTATGCCGGCTATGACATTATCACGCCCTATCTTCTCATACTTGTCGATCTCACGCATTACTTCCATGGATCGCTCGCCCACTCCGTAAATCTCGAAAAGCCCGTTAAGGATCTTTCTATTATTCAGTCTGATGCAGAAATCTTCTATACCAAGAGCACGAAGAGCGCTACTCATTACGCTGGGGCACTCAGCTTCATTTATGATCCCGAGAGTTCCGTCACCGATTATATCGATATCGCACTGATAGAATTCCCTGAAGCGTCCCTTCTGGCTTCGCTCCCCTCTGTATACCTTGCCTATCTGATATCTTTTGAACGGGAAAGAAAGATCTGAATAATGCATGGCCACATACCTTGCTAAAGGCACTGTTAAGTCGTAGCGCATGGTTATATCGGTATCTCCCCTGTCGAATCTGTATACCTGCTTTTCGGTCTCGCCGCCGCCCTTTGCAAGAAGCACACTTGAGCGCTCAAGCACCGGGGTGTCCAACCCATAAAAACCGTAGGAAGCAAAAACCTCCTCCAAGACTCTCTTCATATCATCAAAGACTCTCTGCTCATCCGGCAGAAGTTCCATAAATCCTGACAGAATTGACGGTTTGATTATATTATTAGCCATATTTTTCTCCTAACATAATAAGCTTATTACGAAAACAGTTATCATTTTCACACGGAGTGGATTATACCACAATCGCAGTGCATTCGCTATCCTTGGTAACCGACACTTTTCCGGATGCTTTTTACGGCTTTTTCTTAATTCAAAAAACTATTCTCCTTTTTCCTGTGGATGATGTATAATATATCACAAATTCTTTTGTGGGATATTTTCTTTATGCAGGAGGTGTTTACCGTGAGCAGACGGGAATTAGAAACTCTGGACAAAAGGATCATCGAGATCACTTCAGCGAACCTGCGGCATCTGATAGAGAGGCTTTCCACAACACGGGAAAGATTTGCAGACCGCCTCGACTACCCTGTTGATATAATAAATGACTACTGCGACGGCAAAGCCATGCCTGACTACAGATTCCTTTTAGCACTTAAGGATAAATTTGAGATTTCCATTGATGAATTTCTTACGCGTACGGACAGCCCCGAGGACATCTACTTTGAAAAGGTGCGCGAGCAGACGGAAATAAACACATCCTCCGATGAATTCCGGGGCCAGTTTGAAAGCGAAAGTCCTGAGGAACTCAGCAGACTCTGCGGGAATTTCTTCTGCTATTATCTTGACACGGAAAACTACAAAGGCAAGGATATGAATCCTGCCGATGCTGCCATGAACTATGGTATCCTTTCTATCATCGAAACCAATACCGTGACCGGAAAACCCACATATGACTGTATTGCCATGTTCGGCAAAAAGGACAGAGAGCTTATCAGAAAGATTAAAAAAAATCTCGACGGTTGTAATTCCATCGATGAGATCATCGGCTGTCTTACTGAAGAACATTTAAGCAAATACATCTACTACGGAAAAATCCGCACTTCGAGCGATCACTATTATCTTTCCCTTTCTCACGAAAATGAAGATAAGATTGCGATCATACTCCATCGTCCCAACAGCAGAAAGCCTAAATATATCGGCGGTATAGGTACCGTCAATTCCGTTTCCCGCGGGAGACAACACATGCCGACAGTTCAATTCATAGGCTTTTCACGCTATGCACTCAATATGTCAGAAGAAGACATTTACCATACCATGCTTTTGAATTATCCCAATTATCATGCCACTCAGGAAACCGACGAAATGATAAGGACATTCAAAAACCTGTACATGAATGATGAGAATACCGGTTTCTCTTTCACTGAATCCCAGCGGCAGATCCTCATCCAGTCCAATATCGAAAGGATAATAAAGGAAAGCCTCACAAGGAATCTTATGCGTTATGCCAAGGTTTCCGAGGTGGATGATGACGATTGGTATCATATTATAAAGTATTATGGCATAAAGTCTGAAGAATAGATTATTACGGTCTGAGAGTGCCCTGCCCGGAGGCTCATTATGCATGAAAAAAGCAGAACAATAAAAAAATTTCTCGAAAAGATGGACAACTACGAGACTGACTGCAGCTTTGAAAAGGTGCTGGAAGAAGTCCGTGAGCACCATAAATTTTTTGATGAAGAAATGCTGGTCCGCGCCTATAATTACGCTGCGAAAATGCATGAAGGCGTATTCAGAAGAAGCGGAGAGCCATACATCACCCACCCTTTGCGTGTAGCCTATACCGTAGCGCTCTGCGGTGCCGATGCCGATACCGTTACTGCGGCCATACTTCATGATGTGGTAGAAGACTGCAAGGAAAAAGGAGCTTCCCTTATCGTACTGGCTGCGGACTATGGTCAGTCCGTTGCTGATATCGTAAATGCAGTAACCCAGCTGGACAGCCAGACTGATCCAGATCTGTCAAAGGCCGAGCTGGATATCATGTCCGAAGTAAAGATGCAGAGTGTGATGAATCCCAGAGGACTGTTAGTAAAGGCAGCTGACCGAATTGACAATCTGAACACCATCGATGCCATGCCTGAGGAAAAACAGCTCAAAAAGGCACAGCGCACCCGCGAGATCATCCTCCCCATGATAAGGGATGTGGGCGCATACATGCTGGCAGACATTCTGGAAGAACTCTGTTTCAAGACTGTATATAAAAACCTCTACGGAAAGATCAGTGAGCGCTATGAAAGACTTCTGGATATGAGCAGCTACGGCACAGACAATACTCTGGAGCTTATGCGTAAATGCTTCAATAAAGATGAAGTCTCTACGCAGGAAAAGTACCACACTGATGCTTTCTGCGGAAGGATAACCGATTTCAGTGTAGACAAGAGATACATGATCTCAGTATTCCGCTACCTGCAGACCATAAGCGGCAATGTTAATGATGTACTGGATAGTGGCGTCATGAATCGACGCAATGTGGCCCTTTACGACCTGATGCTCATACTGGACGACTCAGTAGCAATAAACAACTCCACTGTCTCCAAGCAGGATCTTTTCTTTGCTTACCTGCAGAATGCACTTATTCCCAATGAGATTTATGCCATCAAGATAAAGAAGACCACAAATGATGTGTCCTCATATTTTAAGCTCCAGGACAGCTCTCTCAATTCTTACAGGCTGTTTGTCCGTACAGAATCCGAGTATTATGACTATTGCTTCGGTAAGATCATGATAGATGATGACTCAGTGCTCAATTATGATGTAAATGAAATAGAACCCAGAGATACTTATGTGCCGCGCATTACGGTATTTAGAAAAAACGGTCTTAGAGATACTATCGAAGCAGGTGCTTCTGTCCTGGACTTTGCTTTCCAGGTACATACGGATATAGGACTCCACTTCGCCTATGCACTCATAAACAATTCAAAGACACAAATGGGTGCCTATACCAGGGTAAATGAAAATGACACCATAGAGATCGTCTGCAATATGAATGTCAGACCTTCAATTGAATGGTTCAGATATATTACAACAAGCAAAGCCAAAGATAAGCTGATACGCTATTTCCAGATGAACCATCTCATCGTAGGTGAATGAGCCGCACTTCCCTGTTTTCTGATCACAGACCATTGTTTTGCTGCGAATCATTCATTTGGCGCTTTGGTGCCCGGTAGCTTGCTTGACGGTGGTGGAATTTTTAGGTAGTAATGTAATCTATGTAATCCTCCACCACATCGATATCCGTGTATTTATACAGCATCCTGGAACCGACCACATCCTCTATCTCATTAAAAACCGGTTCACCGTGATCAAATATAAAATCTATACCACAGTGGCCTATATCAAGGCCATCAGTCAGTCTTTCCACCAGCTGCCTTTCTTCTGCTGACAGCTCATAAACAGATGCACTTCCACCAAGGGAAAAATTGCTGCGAAAATCGGTTTTCGATGTGCGGAGCATAGCCGCGGTGATCCTGTTGCCGGTTATATATACCCTCAGATCCCTTCCTGTATCCGATGCGGCTTTCTGGTATATCCATCTGCTATCCAGCCTAGCCGATGACACAGCTTCCTTTATTTCAGAAACTCCCTTATCCGGATATTCCCGAATATCCCTGCTGTCCGTAATAAATGCCCCCGCCATCTCCATTACAGAAGCATACTCCCGTTCATTTTTTATCATGAATACTTCTTTACCACCATGTCCGTCCCTGCTCTTCATAACAAAGGGAAAATCAAGACCTTCCGCACTCTCGAATGTAGGCATTACCCTTATTCCCTTTTCCTCTGCATAATTCACTGCCGCAAGTTTATCATTTCCAAGCCTGCATATCTTTGAACCGTTAAATACGGGAATACTCATTCTCTCGCACATCAGGGCAACATTAATGTCCCTGGAGCGGTTTATGACAATATCCGTTCTTATCCCTTTAACAGGCATTTCCGCTTTATCAAAAAATACATCCGGCGTGATAAGCTCCAAATGGATATCTCTTTTGGCACACGAACGGAAATACATATCTATGTATGCCCGGTTATAATCTATATCTTCTTTCTGATATATTAGGTAACAGTTCATAATCTCACCAGTCTGAGTGTTTTACGTCCATTATATCGGTAGCAGAAAATAGCAGACTGTGATCAGCCCATACTCGATTTTATATGCTTTATGATATACTCTGCCGCATTGACTCCCGTACAATCATAGAGATTCTTAAAATGCGCATTGGAATTGACTTCACACAGAACCGGTCCGTCCACCCCGAAAAGTATATCCACGCCTGCAAAATCAAGCTGCAGTATACGGCAGGCCTTTACAGCCATTTCCTTCATCTCCCCGGACGGTTCAAAGCGTTCCATGCTGCCGCCATTTGTTATGTTGGCCCTGAAGTCATTTTCATTATGTCGCAGCATTGCTGCTATCACTCTGTCACCTACTACCTGCAGTCTGGTATCCCTGCCCTTGGAAGCAGCAATATACTCCTGCAGAATATACGGTCTTTCCCCCGTCTCAGTGATCTTTTTATTAAGAGTCTCCGGCGTTTCTGCCAGATATACCTGTGCACCGAAAGATCCCAGACATTCCTTCATCACCATAGGGAAGCCAAGACTGTTACCGGCGCTTCTTATAAGATCTTCAGGGAGAAGTCCGTCCGCATGGAATTTCTTAGGCGAAATAAAGGTGGCCGGCTGTCTTATTCCGCTGCCTTTAAGTTTAAGATATGTCAAGGACTTATCATCGCAGTCAGCGATAGCCTGAGCTCTGTTAAAAAGTCTTAAGTCTTCTCTTTCCAGCTCGTACGCAAGCTTTATGTCCTTGTCCCAAAACAGGACGAAATCAGGCCGGTCAGCAGCTTTAAGCGAGTAATCATCTACAGCAAGCTTTTCCCACACGGCCGCATTTGATCTGCACTCAAGTCCTATGCTTTCCCGCTCAGCAGCAGTCTCAAGCATTTCAAAAAGCTCCCTGAATTTATCACTTTTCACAAATTCGTTTACAACCAGCCAGCCTTTCATAGGGCACTCCTTTTTCGTTGTATTACACTTACAAAATCTGATGTAATCTTATATAAATGCAACGGATCTGTCACATCATCAAATACCGTCCAAAACAAAACTCTTAGCCTTGTTCCTAATGTGAAGGAGCAAAAACAAATAAAACACATGTAAAAAGCGGATAACCACGCCTTCCACGGCTATCCGCTTTGTTTCTTAATCATAAATGCCGTGCCAGGATACTCTGCCGTCGTCAGCATGATCCACAGTCTTACACATGAAGCTGTGAGAATATCTCGCCTATCTTCCCATGGAAAACATAATCAGCCACAGAGTCCCTGTCAGTAGGATCACGGTTAATAAGAACCAGCTTCTTTCCCCTGTAGTAATCCACCAGCCCTGCAGCCGGGTATACCACCAGTGATGTACCGCCTATTATCAGCATGTCTGCATTGCTTATGGCTCTGATTGCCCCCTGCATGACATCCATATCAAGGCCTTCCTCATAAAGCACCACATCCGGCTTTATATCACCGCCGCAGGCGCATTTAGGCACTCCCTGTGAATTAAATATCTCTTCTGCAGAATGCTGTTTATGGCAGCTTAAGCAGAAATTACGGAGCACTGAGCCATGCAGCTCATATACAACCTTCGAGCCTGCCGACTGATGCAAGCCGTCAATATTCTGTGTAACTACTGCCTTAAGCTTACCTGCTTCTTCAAGCTCCGCCAAAAACTTATGTGCGGCATTAGGCTCTGCCTTGGTGACCTCCGGTGTTCCAACTACCTTAAGCAACAGCTTGTCACGGTAGAACTCATAGAATTCTTCCTTATGTGTCACATAGAAACTGTGTGAAAGCATGGTCTCAGGCGGATACTTGAACTTCTGGTGATAAAGTCCATCCACGCTCCTGAAATCAGGTATGCCGCTTTCCGTGGAAACTCCGGCACCGCCAAAGAAAACTATGTTGTTTGAACTGTCTATAAGTTCCTGAAGTTTTTCAATATCCGACATACGCAACCCTCCTATACATATTTTCTGATGTCACACATCATTATCTTTCATCATTAGATTATTCGTTCTCTACATCCTTTACTGCAATATGTATTTCATCAAGCTGCTTCTGCTCTACTGTCGCAGGTGCACCCATCATTATATCCTGAGCCTGCTTGTTCATAGGGAAAGGAATGATCTCCCTGATGGAATCCTCGCCCACAAGAAGCATTACCATTCTGTCCACGCCGGGTGCGATACCTGCGTGAGGAGGCGCACCATAGCAGAAAGCATTATACATGGCAGGAAACTTAGCCTTCACATCATCCTCTCCGAGTCCCACAAGCTTAAATGCCTTGACCATTATCTCGGGATCATGGTTTCTCACGGCACCGCTGGAAAGCTCCACGCCGTTGCACACCAGGTCATACTGGTATGCCAGTATGCTTAAGGGATCCTCTGCATCAAGAGCCTCTGCCCCTCCCTGAGGCATTGAGAAAGGATTGTGGCAGAACTCAAGCTCACCGGATTCCTCTCCGATCTCATACATGGGGAAATCAACTATCCAGCAGAATTCATAGCATTCCTTATCAAAATGTCCTTCTGATGCCTGACCGAGAACACGACGCAGCACGCCTGCAGTCTTTATTGCAGCACCCTTTTTGCCTGCACTTACAGCCACAAAGCAACCTGGCTTTAATCCCAGCTTTTCATTAAGTTCTGCCTTGATATCCGCAAGGAACTTAGATATGCCTCCTACATACTCGCCATTTTCATCTACCCTGAACCAATAAGACTTGCTACCGCTCTCTGTCTCAACATCAGCGATCATCTTGTCAATCTCTTTACGGGTAGCCTTATAGCCATCTGTTACAACAGCCTTTATGACAGCATCCTTAAATGGCTCAAATTCAGTACGGCCAAGAAGCTCTGTCACATCCTGAACGATCAGATCTATGCGCAGGTCAGGCTTATCTGTTCCGTACTTTTCCAGGCTCTCAAGATAAGGTATGCGCTTGAACGGAACCTGTGAAGCCCTGTTGTATGTTCCATATTTTTCAAATACGGGAGGAAGTACCTTTTCGATAACACTGAAAACATCTTCCTGTCCTGCAAAAGCCATCTCCATATCCAGCTGGTAAAACTCTCCGGGGCTTCTGTCGGCCCTGGCATCCTCATCCCTGAAGCACGGTGCTATCTGGAAATATCTGTCAAAGCCCGAAGCCATAAGGATCTGCTTGAACTGCTGGGGAGCCTGGGGAAGAGCATAAAAATGTCCCGGGAATTTTCTTGAAGGCACAAGATAGTCTCTGGCTCCCTCCGGTGATGAGCATGTAAGTATGGGAGTAGTGATCTCAGTGAAATCCTCTGCATTCATGCGGTTCCTGAGCTCTGTTACCACCTTGCTCCTAAGTACTATCCGATCCTTAACTTCGGGATTTCTTAAATCAAGATATCTGTACTTTAATCTGAAATTTTCATCAGCATTTCTGGACTGCCTGATCTCAAAAGGCAGCTCATTGTAAATACACTTTCCAAGAATCTTTACTTCCGTGGGAACCACTTCTATGTCACCGGTAGCAAGCTTATCCGTCTTATTGGATCGCTCCCTTACCACACCGGTAACCTGAATGGTGGATTCCTTGTTTATGCCGTCCAGCTTAGAAAGCATTGCTTCGTCTTCAAATACCAGCTGTGTCACGCCATAAAAATCCCTGAGGATCAGGAACGCAAGATTTTTGCTCACCTGCCTGAGGTTTTCATACCACCCGGCAAGGGTCACGGTCTTTCCCACATCGGAAAGCCTCAGCTCGTTACAGGTATGTGTTCTCGATTGTATCATTTTATTTCTCCTATTTTCCTAACTGAATGGGCCTGTTACAGCCTTCACAGTTACATTTTAACATTTTTATTATTAAAGCTCTCCCACCTGTTTAGTAATCCGGTACGACTGCAAGTGGTAAATTTTAATCAGCAGCTTTAATCGATCGCAGACTGTCTTCTAACGCAATTCATCAATCTTTATGATAACATCATCATTTTTCTGGAAAACGGTAATACTTCCGCCCTCTATTACTGTCACCAGTTCATTCGCATTAAATATCCTGACTTCATCCTTAAACTGGAATCTTAAAAGTACGCCCTCAGAAGAGCCAAGCCTGTATTTTATATCATCAGTAGGCCGCAGAATAAAGGCAGTATGCGGAGTATCCCTGTCCAGAACAGTCCATATCTTAGCGGTCAGTTCGCTCCCCCTGCCGACAAAGACCAGATACTCATCCCCGGGCACTGATACCTGGATCTGTTCCTCAGTATCACGATAGTTCCGATACTCCACCTTGGTTAATGACGATTCTTCCAGCCACTTATCAAGCTCCTCCCTGCTGAGAGTCCGCCGCTCGATCTGCTTGCTTGACATCGGCCTCCGGCCTGCAAAAACATTTTCATTATCACTCACAATGTACCCCTCCGTATTGATTGCGACCGGTTAATTATAGCATAATCAGGGCATTTCTGCTATCTTATGCGTTTATTATATTCAGATACTTATCCACCATGTCCAGATAAGGAACAAACAGGTCCCGCTTTTGCGGCAGTATCCATTCCGTATCCAGCTCTTCAAACCGGAAGCTCTTCCGTCCCCCGTTCTTTGCCCTCTCCCAGAAAGGCATAAGCGCATCTATGCTCAGATAATAATATATATCCCGCTTGGAATAATTGATCAGAAAAAAAGCTATGCCCTTCTGTTTCTTAAAATCCAGCATAAACTGCACCTGGTGCTCATGTATATTCTGTAGGGAAAATGTATCAGTTGCTGATTCCTTTGCATCAAAGCAGAGAGGATAGCCCTGAACCACTCCGATATAATCCACTGTACTCTTCTGGTCAAAATAAGCAAGGGTAATGTGGCTCGTCTCCTTGTCTATCTTAATAGGCGTGATCGGAGTCGGGATCTTCTGCACCAGTGCAAGGCCTCCGTCCCTGTATTTTTCATTTGTCCTGTTGATCATTTCCTCAAAGGCTGATCCTCTGAGTCCTCTCGATGACCAGGTTGCCATTCGTAATCTCCCGATATTTACTGTATGACTTCAATTTTCTTACTTTCCTAATGCTTTGAGGCACACGTACAAAGTTCAGGCAAGGTACTCCCGCAGTCTCTCCAGCGCTTCCTCTGTCTCCCGATATCCCTGCCAGTACAGAGCTTTTATCTTTTCCATATCCGACTCGAGTCTTCCTATGGTAACAGGTGTCTTGGGCTCAAGGATCATAAGCCGGCCTTCTTTTTCCAGCCGTTCCAGTTCCTCGCACTGCGTATTGTACTGGTCGTTACTGGCGGTAGCTGACCTTATAAAATCCGGAAACCTCCGGTAAACAGTCTCAAGAGCCTTTCTTTCAGCCTTGCTTATGGCTTTCTTTCGGTATTCGCGCTCCCTGGTTCTAATGACCACGATCTTTTCAAAGCCCTGTTCAAGAGCCCAGTCGTAGGGAATCTTGTCCGAACATCCTCCATCCAGGTATGGAACTCCGTTCATCACAACCGGCTTGGTCACTAGCGGCATCGAAGCAGAAGCTCTTACTGCACGCTTTATACTGCGGCATTTCCCTCTTTCGAAAAATACCGGCTTTCCGGTATGCATATCCGTTGCAACCGTAATAAACCGTCTCGACTTCCTTTTGAAAAAATCCTCATCGAATGGCTCAATCTCATTATAGGTATCATATAAAAAAGTAAAGCCCACAAGACTCTTATCACTATACAGCGCCTTATAACCCACATATCTGGGATCGTGGCGGAATCCTATATTGAGTCTCG
Source organism: uncultured Lachnospiraceae bacterium (assembly GCA_946616835.1). Classification (GTDB taxonomy): domain Bacteria; phylum Bacillota; class Clostridia; order Lachnospirales; family Lachnospiraceae; genus NK4A136. The sequence goes on along the minus strand of CAMOJK010000015.1, from coordinate 11,252 downwards.
CAGAGCGGCCTATCTGCCCTGACATATAGTCAAGCCCCGTGATAGCACCGGCAGAGACTCCCAGAACACATTGAAAATTAATATCATTTACCATAAGGCAGTCCAGCACACCGCTGTCATAAGCGCCACCTCTGAAAGCGCCGCCCTCTATGACAAGACAGCCTTCAGTTATCTTTTCAGACGCATGACCCTCAGGGATCGGCCTTTCGCCATCAGATTCTGTTCCGCCGTTAACTCCGCCCCGGAATCTGTCTGCCAGCCTTCCAAGTTCATCTTCATCACATTCCCTTGTCTGCTTCAGAAGTTCTTCGAGACTTGCAATCCTTTCCGAAAGGATTTTTTCTTCCTGCCTTAATTCAGATATGCTTTCTTCAATATCCTGTACCAGTTCTTCCCTTACCATTTTGTATTCTCCGACTGTAAAACGCCTCCCGCTTTACGGAAGGCGTTTAATAATAATTAAACCGTTATCCAACGAACCAGCTATCAGAGCCACGCTCATTCAGCTACTGTGTTTGACTCCTTGTACTTGTCGAAAAGATCATGCACTGCATCACGTGTCTTCTGGCTGATCTCGGGAAGCTCACCGCCCCATGCTCCGGTAGCCTGCTTGAAGCCCTTATCAAATGCTGCACGCATCTCTTCCATCTTGTCCGGATCTCCGCCTGTCAGAGCCATGGCAAAATCAAAAATCCTTTCGGAAGTCTGCTTTACACCATAGTATCCGTCCTCGGAGATATCCTCCTGTGCCTGTTTCCTTGTAGCCTCGTCCACCTCAAGATTTGCAAAGAAATCCTTGAGATTGCCGGTAGCCATGGAGAAAGCCTTACCCTGACCGGAGATAAGCTTATTGACTATATCTTCCAGCTGCTGTGTACGCGCAAGATTCTCCTGCTTAAGCTTTGCTACAAGTTCTGTATTAGGTGTGTAAGTCTTTTTAGCCGATTCAGCATCAGCCGCTTCACTGCGTTCATAAACCACGCCTTCAGATCCTGTTGCCGATGTGAGAGCACTCTTTTCTTCAGTGCTCTTCGCAGACTTTGTGCTGTCATATGCATACTGACTTTGCACCGCTGCTGCATTAGCCGTAATTCCGTTTACGCTCATAATTCACCATTCCTTTCTGAATAATAATGCAACAACCTACAGTTACAGTCACATTATAGCAAAACAAGAGTTTTATGTCAAACATTGAAAATTCTGATTTACTATGTTATTTATATGTTGCCTGCAGCTCCCGCTTACATTTTAGCATTCACGCCAGAACCCCTGCCCCAACTGCCGCAATAACTTTTTCTTCATCATAATCCGGAGCATACGCTTCCGCAACATCGCAGATCACTTTTATGCGGATCTCATCTTCTTCCAGCTCATCCGCGATCTGCTGCAGCTGTTTTCCTTTACGTAGCTTCCTGCAGACCTGGCTGATCAAATGTTCATCCCGACCTTCTTCTCTGCCTTCATCCTTCGCATCCTGTAAAATAACCCACTCTTTCATATACTGCGTCCTCCATATCGCATTCTTTCTTCCTTTATTTACTGCATTTTCAATCTTTTGAGTCAGCTTACTTTCAGGTCTGCCTCCCTCAACATAATCATACAGTTTTCTTAAATCCTCCGAAAGATCCTCTCCCATATAGTTGCAGTTATAGAATATTTTCCTCGTTCCGTCCCCCAGCCTGAGTGCCGAATCTTCTTCACATCTTTCCCGAAATGTATATCTGCTGAGTCCTTTTCCAAACGGATCAAATGTACAGATAAACATCACACTGCTGTCCGGAAGGCTCTTATACGAATTGCCTTTATCCATGTAGTCGATATCTATCGCCCCCTGATAATAACGGCTTCTCTTGGGCAGCTGATGCGAATTGACCGACTTATGATTTAAATTCTCCATTTCGGCATCATATACCGCTCCGCCACTGTCTTCATTATACACATCCAGCCGTATCGGTTTGCCGTCTGCAGTATAGCGGATTTCCCGCTGTATCTGCAGCTTCTTAAGTACACCCACTGGTTCCTGCAAAAGGCACTCCAGCACCTCTCTGCACAGTTCCGGATCCTCCATGACTTTCCCGAACATAAAGTCATCCCTAAAACACAGTTCCTCGTAGTTCTTCATTACTCTTTTTTCGCTCATGTTTTCTCCTTCCATTTTGATACCGGCAGGAGGTAAGCGATATAAAGAGCCTGTATCCATCTCATCCCTGCCTACAAATAAATGTGATCATAAGCAAGAATTTTCGAACGGATTAAGATCTGATCATAGAATACTACAATACATGCTTGATATACGAAAAGTTGCTTATGGATACATTATAGCGAGCGATAAAATAAATGTAAAGCCCTCAGATACCACAAAAAAGGCGGGTAATCATACCCGCCCCGGCTCAACTTGCTTTCTTTTCTTTAACAATAATGAATATACGTTTTATAATGTAATACGGTAAGGCAAGCATTCCACATATCATTGACAATTCAAGATTTAAACCAAACCATACAATCGTTCCAATGGGCACAAAACATTTCAGCACAACCATAGGTTTACTTTCTCGTATCTTTGTGGTTGCCAGGAAACCGGCAGGTGTACCGGCAAAAAGAAGCGGAACCATGGTAAAAAGAAACAGAATCCCGCCAATCACATTCATAAAGCCCTCGTTTCTTATCTGATCTAATATATTGTTATTTGATACATACAAATAAATAACCCCTATTAAAGCAGCTACATATATGACGATCCCAACTATAACCACTATCCATTCAGCTTTCGTCTTATCTTCCTTTTCCTTTTCTATATCTGCTTCAGCCTCTTTCTCCATTTCTTTTATTGTTCTGGATGCCTCTAACACTGTTTCCAGTTTTTCAGCACTCATAAGCACTGTGCCGCATTTAGGACACTTTCCCGCATCATCTTCACATTTATTTCCGCATTTACTGCAAAATACCATTTCTCTGTCATCAAACCTTTCTATGCATTAATTTGTATTTATTTATTGATATCAGTCTCCCAAATATGCCTTCCTTACAGAATCATCATGAAGGAGTTCCTCGCCTGTGCCGGAATTAACTATCCTGCCGGTTTCAAGCACATATGCCCTGTCCGCAATGGACAATGCCATCTGCGCGTTCTGTTCAACAAGAAGAATTGTAGTACCGTCCTTATTAAGCGCACTGATTATATCAAAAATCTGTTCTACAAGAATGGGAGCAAGCCCCATGGAGGGTTCATCAAGCATCATAAGTCTGGGCTTGCTCATAAGAGCTCTGCCCATAGCGAGCATCTGCTGCTCACCGCCTGAAAGAGTTCCTGCGATCTGCTTCTGTCTCTCCTTAAGTCTTGGGAACTGTTCGAAGACCTTTTCTATAGTCTCCAAGGCCTCTGCATTATTCCTGGTATATGCGCCCATCTCAAGATTTTCCTTGACGGTAAGCTGCTGGAATATGCGCCTGCCTTCCGGGCAGAGTGCCATACCTTCCCTCAGTATCTTATGCGCAGGAGTCGTAGTCAGATCCTTGCCACAAAACTTAACGCTGCCGCTTTTAGCCTTAAGCAGTCCCCCCACGGTATTGAGGGTTGTAGACTTCCCGGCACCGTTGGCTCCGATGAGCGTAACAATTTCGCCCTCGTTTACCTCGAAGGATATGCCCTTTATCGCATGAATGCTTCCGTAAAACACATTCAGATCATTAACTTCCAGCATTGCTGCCATATTTCCTCCTTCTGCCGCTATCTTGCGGCTCCCCGGATGTCAGCTGCGTTTTTACACTCCAAAACAGCTTTTTCTCCGGGATTCAAATGAAAGGATTTATTACTCATCCTTTTTGGAGCCGAGATAAGCCTCTATAACCTGTGGATTATTCTGAATCTCAACAGGGGTGCCTTTTGCTATTATCCGGCCGAAATTAAGCACTGCAATTGTCTCGCATATGCCCATAACCAGCTTCATATCATGCTCGATAAGCATAACAGCTATACCGAACTCGTCTCTTATCTTGCGGATATTTGCCATAAGCTCATCCGTCTCTGAGGGATTCATGCCCGCTGCCGGCTCATCCAGCAGAAGGATCTTAGGCTCTGTCGCCAGGGCTCTCACTATCTCAAGTCTTCTCTGTGCACCGTACGGAAGTGAATCTGCCGGTACATCAGCCTGATCTGCCATACCGAATATATCAAGAAGCTCCAGTGCCTTTTCATGAGCCTTCTTCTCTTCCTTCCAGTAAGAAGGCAATCTGAAGATACCGCTTGCCATACTGTAATTAATATGATTATGCAGACCTATCTTAACATTTTCTTCCACGGTGAGCTTGTCAAAAAGCCTGATATTCTGGAATGTCCTGGCAATGCCGGCCTCATTTACCGCTGCAGGAGTCATTCCGTGTGTATCCTTACCACAAAGAAGGATCGTTCCTCTGGTAGGCTGATAAACCTTTGTGAGCAGGTTAAAGATAGTTGTCTTACCGGCACCATTTGGTCCGATCAGTCCCATTATCTCCGTAGCACCCACACCAATATTAAATTCATCAACTGCAGTAAGACCGCCAAAATCTATTCCAAGATGTCTGGTCTCAAGCACAAGAGGCTTATCCATATCCCTCTTGTTTATGAAAGTATCACTTGGGAGATTAACTATATTGCTTTCAGAGGCAGTTTTCTTCTCATTATTATCAGACATCATGCCACCTCCTTTGCATCATCTTTACTCTTCTTTTTATTGAATAAGCCTGCTAAAAATACCTTGACTCTTTCGTTATTTGTAAGCAGCATTACCAGTATGAGAACAATAGCATATACAAGCATTCTATAGTCCTGGAAATCTCTTAACATCTCCGGAAGAACCGTAAGGACGGCCGCCGCAATAAGTGCACCTGTCATATTTCCTATTCCGCCAAGCACCACAAATACCAGTATCAGTATTGATGTGTTAAAGTCGAATTTCTTCGGAACTATGGTTGAATAGTTGAGGGCATAGAGTGCTCCTGCTGCTCCTGCCAGAGCTGATGATGTAACAAAAGCCATCATCTTGTACTTTGTGATATGCAGCCCTGATGCCTCAGCCGCTATACGGTTATCCCTGATAGCCATAATAGCTCTTCCCGATCTGGAATTTACAAGGTTCTGCACAATCACCAGTACCACCAGTAAAAGAACAATTCCTGCAGCAAATATAGAAATCTTCTTTATGGATGTCGCACCCATGGGACCATTTAAGACTGTTGTCCCTGCTAAGGATGTGGGATCCAGTGAAAAATGAAGCCCCGTATCATCTATATAAATATACAGACAGTAAAGCAGGTTCTTAATGATCTCACCAAAAGCAAGTGTAACAATGGCCAGGTAATCACCGTTTAACCTAAGTACCGGTATGCCTATCAGCACACCTGCCACGCCTGCGATAATAGCACCTGCCACAATTGATGCCACAAGTATCAGTATCTGCAATCCGAGATTTTTCGAAAGGGTTGCTGCTGCAGGTGAATTGGAGAGGATCACCGCCTCTACCACCACTCCTGTAAATGCGCCTATGGACATGAATCCTGCATGTCCAAGACTCAGCTCACCTGATATGCCAACCACCAGATTTAAGGATACAGCCATTATCATGTAGGAAACCACAGGTATCAGCTGCCCTTTAAGTGAATTGCTTAATATTCCTGTAGATGACAGCACCTGGAATATTACGAAAAATGCCAGCACAATACCATAGTTTAAGAAGGCATTCTTTGAAGCTTTGCTCATTTTCTTTTTTGTCATTTTTTCTTCCGCCATTATATGCCTCCTTTCTCAGACCTTTTCCCTGATCTGTTTACCAAGCAGTCCGCTCGGCTTAACCAGAAGGACAATGATAAGTACTGCAAATACAAATATATCGGAGGGAACCGAAGGAACCAGCGCCCTTGCGATTATCTCTATCACGCCAAGAAGAATCCCGCCTAACATCGCGCCGGGTATGGAACCAATACCGCCGAATACCGCTGCCACGAAAGCCTTGATACCGGGCATTGCTCCGGTAGTAGGCACCAGGTTGGGATAAGCGGTACAAAGCAACACTCCTGCAATCGCAGCCAGTCCCGAACCTATTGCAAAAGTCATTGATATGGTAAAATCAACATTTATTCCCATAAGAGTTGCAGCACCCTTATCCTCGGAGACTGCACGCATTGCCTTTCCCATCTTAGTCTTGCTGGTAAACAGCGTAAGACCGACCATTATAGCAATATTCACAAGTATTGTAATGAGAGTTGTAGCCGAAATAACTATTCCACCGCTCTGTGTCCCATCAGCAGCCACCTCTGCATGTCCTATAACCAGAGGTGGAATGGATGCAAATATGTCCGGGAAAACCTTGGGATTAGATGTCCATATAAGCAGTGCGGCATTCTGCAGAAAATACGACACACCTATTGCAGTTATTAGTACCGCAAGGGATGTGGCATTACGCAGTGGCTTGTATGCCAGCCTTTCCACAACAATACCCAATATGGTGCAGACCACCATGGAAAAGAGTACTGCAAGTGCGGGGGGCCATCCCAGATATGTCATGGTACAGAAAGATGCATACCCTCCTACCATTATGACGTCTCCGTGTGCGAAATTCAGCATCTTTGCTATACCATAAACCATAGTATAGCCAAGAGCTATTATCGCATATACACTTCCCAGGCTGATTCCGTTTATTAAATAAGTCAGCATAGCGTTCTCCCTATCATATGAAAGTATCCTGCTGCAAAATCCACATTTGCCATAAAATATTTAAACAAATGTGATGAAAAAACACTCAACAAGTTTCTATTTTACTACATTTTCCGCACTAAATCGAGGGTAATTTTACTCTTTAGTGCGCCCCCCAGATGTAAGCATTTCGTACTGATCAAAAACTCTACTATCGAGTACATTTTCATCACATCTGCTCTTTTATCAGCTCATGCTGTAAAAGAATAAGGGGCTGTCCCTCATCCGGACAGCCCCTGTAATGCTTAGTGTCTGATCGTATGCCCTTAGCAGCAAGTGCTTCGGGCTGTCCTGACATTTATTACATACCTACATATGCACCATTCTGGATCACAACAGCCTTAGGTGCCTTGTTTACCTCACCATTGCTGCTCCATACCATACCTGCACCGGTGATACCGTCAGCAGAGAAATTAGGATCTGTAAATACAGAGATAAGGATCTCGCAAAGCTCATCGTGAGACATACCTGTTACATCAAGACCGCCGTTATTTGCTGCATAGTACTGAAGAGCGCTGTAGATAGCGTAAGGGCAGTCATAACCGTCAGCAGCGAACTGTGAAGGTGTCTCGTTGTAGTTCTCGTTGTACTTTGCTACGAAGCTCTGTGTCTTCTCATCAGTAGCGTCTGCTGAGAAAGGTGTAAGAAGGATTACGCCCTCTGCAAGTGATGTATCGAATCCCTCAAGAGTAAGGATACCGTCCATACCGTCAACACCGAACATCTTTGGTGCATATCCCATCTCAGATGCCTGTCTTAAGATAAGTGAAGCAGGCTGGTAGTAGATAGGAAGGAAAAGAAGATCTGCTCCAGCATCCTTTGCAGCGCCAAGCTGTACCTTGAAGTCTGTAGCAGTATCATCAGTAAATGTTGTCTCTGAAACAACCTCAAGACCAAGCTCATCAGCCTTTGCCTTGAATGTCTGATAGATACCTGATGAATAAGCATCACCATTGTTGTAGATTATTGCAACCTTTGTTGCAAGTGCATTGTCAACGATGTACTGAGCTGATGCTGCACCCTGGTTAGGATCTGAGAAGCACAGCTGGAATACATTGTCCTTGCCTTCGGTAACTGTAGGTGAAGAAGCTGAAGGTGTAAGCATGAATACACGATCAGAATTAGCCTCTGCAGAAACAGCTACGCAGGGAGAAGTAGTAACAGTACCTACTATAACCTGAACATCATTGTCAAGCAGTGTATGATATGCGTTTACAGAGATTTCAGGATCATGTACATCATCCTGAGGATCAAGAGTCATCTGGAAACCTGTACCAAGTGCATTGATCTCATCAACAGCGATCGTTGCGCCGTTCTTTACAGCTGTTCCGTAAATTGCAGCAGCGCCTGTCATAGGTCCGATAACACCTACATTAAGAGTACCTGTAAGCTCACCGCCTTCACCTGTTGTCTGAGCCTCAGTACCTGCGCCTTCATCGCCTGTTGTCTGAGTCTCTGTGCCTGTCGTCTCGCCGCTTCCTGATGTACATGCAGTAAGAGCTGTTACTGACATAACACCTGCAAGAAGCATACCCAAAAGTTTCTTTTTCATAATTTGCCTCCTTTTTTACGCAGATTATTCTGCCTCCCATTGACCAAATGCCCTAAAATCAAAAAATTCCAAAGACAGGACAAATGTCCATACTTTGAAACCCCCTTGTTTCAGTACATTTAATCTATGAGTTATGTTACCACTCAATTTGCCATAATTCAAGGCATTTCATTTGTGTAATATGCATAAAAATATGGCAATAGGCAGCCCTTGGGAAACAATTTTTCACAATTGCAGATTATTCGATCTCTTGCTTTTTCTTCGTACTGTTGTATGATTTACACGATAAGTGTTATCTACTGAAACTTCCCACAGCGATAGCTCACCTGCCGATGGGGCCAATCGCACGGCTCACCTTACACCGGCAGGCAAGATTATACTGTGTAAGGAATTCACTGAAATCACGGAGGAATTATGATAAAAAATATAATCTTCGACATAGGAATGGTACTTGCTGATTTCAGATATGAAGCATATATGCGTGACGACCTTGGATTCGATGAAAAAACCATAAGAATCTTTAAGGAACGCATAGTCGAGAATCCTCTCTGGAATGAGATTGACCGGAGTGCAATTCCCCTTGATGATGTTGTAAGCGAAATGAAATCCAGAGTTCCCGAATACCACGACGAGGCAGAGATTTTCTTTGACCGCATAGCAGATATCATAAACTCCTACGACTACAGCCGCCCCTGGATCGAGGAATTAAAGACAAAAGGATACAGAATTTATCTTCTCTCAAATTACTCAAAAGACTACTTTGAACTGCACAGGAAAAAGAAATTCACCTTTGTTGACCTTGCAGATGGCATGGTAATATCCGGCTTTGAAAAAATAAACAAACCTGAACCAGAAATCTATAAAATTCTTTTGGACAGATATGCTCTTATTCCCGAGGAATGCATCTTCATGGATGACCGCGAGGCCAATGTGGAAGCAGCAAAAAAGCTCCGCATAAACGCCTTTGTTTTCAAGAATTACGAAGACGCACATACGAAGCTTGATACCCTTCTTGCTTCCGAAACCTAAATTAATTTTCTGCGTTTAACACGCTGACAATTCCTGTCTGTAAGGGCTTTTCCTGATTTATACAGGATTTCCCCCCTGACCATTTCCAAATGTATTGTTATTTCCAAAGGTATTGTTATTTCCAAAGGTATCTGCATTTCCGAAAGGATCCTTATTTCCAAGACTGTTCAGGCTTCCTGCTCCCTGTGCTGCAGCTCCCTGGCTCTGAGGTGTACCATACAGGCCTGTTCCGGAATTATTTCCATATGTATTCACACTGTTATAATCCTGCGAAAGGCCGTTTCCGGAAAAGACATTTTCTGCGGGCTGTTGAGATACACTGCCAAGGATCGGATCCATGGATGTACTGCCTCCTGGGATCTGTGCCTGAAGGCCATTGCCATTAAGTCCTGCGGTCCTGCTTTCAAAAGTGCTTACAGGCTGAGGTGCACCGCCTCCCAGATAAGAATCCATGCTTCCTCCTGCAGTCTGTGCAAAAGGATTAGGATTGTTGACAGGCTTGCTTTCAGCAGCATTGCCTACTATTTCCGGTGCAACCGCCTGATTTCCAAACATTGGATTAACATTTTTAAGAGCATCGGGTGTTTCCGAAGGTGCAGTCTGTGGAGTAAAATTTTCAACCGACTTACCATATGCCGTAACGGCTCCACCCTGTGTCGCAAACCCTGCCGATACCGCTTCAGTATCTACCTTTGCCGAACTTGAAAAAGCCGATTTTATATCGGATGCATTAAAATCATCCTGGTCATTACCCTGTGGTCCGTAATACTCTCTTGCAGTCTTAGGCGCCATGGCATTCATAAAATTCTCATCCCTGCGCTCTTTTATTAACAGAGCCAGACATACCAGACCAATAATTATAAATATGACACCAAGTATAAGCGTTGTACGATGCTGACCTTTATCCTGTACAATGTAGTAAGGAGTGTAGTATGCCAGGGTTTCCTCTCTTGAAAGAGAAAGGCCGGTCGCCTCATTATATTCCATGAGCAGGTCTATGTCCTCATTTGAAAACTTCTTGAGTACTCCATCTGCCCTGAATATGGTGGTTGGCATGTTCTCATAGGAGCAAAGACTGCTTTCATACCAGTTCCAAGTCTTATCCATCTGGCTTTCGAACATGGAATACTGTGATGTTCCGGCAGCAATGATAATGGAATGATCCCAACACATCTCACCATTGCTGTCCTGATATATTATCGGGACTTCAAAATATCCGGAAGTCTCCCTTTCGGAGGTAACAACGCCAAAGGTCTTATGCTGGGTTACAACAGAAATAGGCTGTCCCCAGACGCACCTGACATCCACTGCAACATGCTGACCGTTCTTAAGCGCCGCAAATCCTGCATCATCCAGCTCATACAGATCCACCGCAGGTTTGGAAAGCGCAATGACATTCTTTACCGAAGGAAAGAACATCACTAAACCTAATATCAGAAATACCAGCATCAGTTTTAATTTCATACTCATAGCAAACCCTCAATAATTTTTTCCACAAACTACGCATCCATAGATCCTGTATTACTCCAATTTGAGATCGCCGTCCTTTACCCAGCCAATCTTCCTGCATACCATATTGACAAGCGGTGCAATTACCGCAGGCAGTACAAAGGATATCAGTATAAGCCCTATCCACTCCCATGCACCGGGAGTTATAGCCACTGCCCCCTGCGTAAGTGCTGCTTCACTTGGATTAGTCCAGCCGGTAAATACTCCTATCTGTCCTACCAGTCCGCAGGTACCCATACCAGATGATACCGGTGCACCGTTCATCTGAAGCTTGAACACACATGTTGCAAGAGGGCCTGTTATGGCACTTGTCACTATAGGCGCTATCCAAACGCGGGGATTCTTTATTATATTAGGCATCTGCAGCATGGAAGTACCAATTCCCTGGGATACGATACCGCCCCATTTATTTTCCTTAAAGCTCATAACCGC
>CAMOJK010000014.1 GCA_946616835.1 uncultured Lachnospiraceae bacterium | reverse complement strand
CGAGAGGCTGCTGTGTTACGAGTGAGTACGGGCCGGTAGAACGAGCATGGATCTTATCGTCTACCAGATGGTGGAGCTTCAGATAATGCATGTGTCCTATTGTAACAGGTCCGTCAAAATACTCACCGGTACGACCGTCGCGAAGCCTTACCTTACCATCTCTGGAGATAGGCACTCCTTTCCAGAGCTTTCTGTGATCCTTATTCTTCTCGAGATATTCCATAACCTCAGGAAGTAGTTCTGCCTTGTGCTTCTTCTCAAATTCATCCCACTCAAGATTTACATAGTCATTTGCAAGATCAAGAGTATCCATGATGTCGTTCTCATTTGCTCCGTCAAAGACAGGAGTTGAGATATTGAAACCAAGAGCTCTTGCAGCCAGGGAAAGGTGAATCTCAAGCACCTGACCGATATTCATACGGGAAGGAACGCCCAAAGGATTCAGCACGATATCCAGGGGACGACCGTTAGGCAGATAAGGCATATCCTCTACGGGAAGCACTCTGGAAACGACACCCTTATTACCGTGTCGACCGGACATCTTATCACCAACAGAGATCTTTCTCTTCTGTGCGATATATATCCTTACCTTCTTAAGTACGCCTGCATTAAGCTCAGAATCGCCTTCTTCCTTGGAGAACACCTTAGCATCAACAACGACACCGTATTCACCGTGAGGTACACGAAGCGATGTATCGCGGATTTCTCGAGCCTTCTCACTGAAGATTACACGAAGAAGCTTTTCTTCGGGAGTAAGATCTGTCTCGCCCTTAGGTGTAACCTTACCTACCAGGATATCACCGGCACGAACCTCAGCACCGATACGGATAATACCGGATTCATCAAGATCCTTAAGAGCGTCCTCACCGACACCGGGGATATCACGGGTGATCTCCTCATCGCCGAGCTTGGTCTGTCTTGCCTCTACTTCATGCTCTTCAATATGTACAGATGTATAAACATCTTCTTTAACAAGACGCTCGCTGAGAAGTACGGCATCCTCGTAGTTGTAGCCTTCCCAAGTCATGAAACCGATGAGCGGGTTTCTTCCGAGACCAAGCTCACCCTCATGAGTGGAAGGGCCATCAGCTATAACCTGGCCATCCGCTACATGGTCACCTGTCAGAACGATAGGCTTCTGGTTGTAGCATGTAGACTGGTTGCTTCTCATGAACTTCTGAACGGTATAGTCTATAACCTTACCATCATCATCACTCTTAATCTTGATAAGATCAGATGCCACATAAGTAACAGTTCCGGCCTTCTTAGCCACTACGCAGACACCTGAATCAACTGCAGCCTTTGTCTCTATACCTGTACCTATAACAGGTGCATCCGTAAAGAGAAGAGGCACTGCCTGACGCTGCATGTTACATCCCATGAGAGCACGGGTAGTATCGTCGTTCTCAAGGAAAGGAATGAGCGCTGCCGATACAGAGAAGACCATCTTAGGTGATACATCCATGTAATCATAGATTTCACGGGGATAAGCCTGAATCTCTGTACGATATCTTCCTGCAACATTCTTATTTACGAAATGGCCCTTTTCGTCAAGCTTTTCGTTAGCCTGAGCCACATGGTAATTATCTTCCTCATCTGCAGTCATGTATACAACTTCATCTGTAACCACCGGGTTAGCAGGATCCTTTTTGTTGATCTTTCTGTAAGGAACCTCTATAAAGCCATACTCGTTGATCCTTGCATAGGAAGCAAGTGAATTGATAAGACCGATGTTAGGACCTTCGGGAGTCTCGATAGGACACATACGACCGTAGTGGGTATAATGTACATCTCGAACCTCGAATCCGGCACGTTCTCTTGAGAGACCACCGGGACCCAATGCAGAAAGACGTCTCTTATGTGTAAGCTCTGACAGAGGGTTGTTCTGGTCCATGAACTGTGACAGCTGTGATGAACCGAAGAATTCCTTAAGAGCTGCCTGAACGGGCTTGATATTTATAAGGCTCTGGGGAGAGATCTCTTCAGTAGCATTTGAGTCATGTGTAGTCATGCGCTCTCTTACTACTCTCTCCATTCTGCTCAAGCCTATACGATACTGGTTCTGAAGGAGCTCACCAACCGCACGGATACGCCTGTTTCCGAGATGGTCGATATCATCATCATTTCCAATGCCGTACTCTATAGCAAGATTGTAGTTAACTGATGCAAGTACATCACACTGGGTGATGTGCTTAGGTATGAGATCGTGAATATTACGAGCGATTGCGCTTTCAAGCTGCTCAGGCTTATCACTGTACTCTCTTATGAGCTTTTTAAGAGTAGGCCAGTAAACCCTTTCCTTAATGCCAAGCTTCTCAGCATCGATATCAAGCCATTCCTCGATATCTACCATCTGGTTGGAAAGAACCTTTACATTCCTTGAATCAGTCCTGATCACAACGCTCTCAACAGCCGCATCCTGTATTGTATCTGCAAGCTGTTCGTCAACAACCGTACCTGCTTTAGCGATTATCTCGCCTGTGAAAGGATTCATTGCATCCTCAGCAAGCACATGACCGCTTATACGGTTTCTAAGCGCAAGCTTCTTATTGAACTTAAATCTTCCTACCCTTGCAAGGTCATACCTCTTGGGATCAAAGAAAGTATCATCAACATATTTCTTTGCAACTTCTACCTTGAAAGGCTCGCCGGGACGTACTTTGCCGTAAAGCTCCTTGAGACCACTCTCATAAGATGTAGCAATATCCTTCGCAAATGAAGCCATAAGCTTAGGCTCATCACCGAATGTCTCAATGATCTGCTCATTGCTGCCAAGCCCCAATGAACGAAGAAGCACAGTAATAGGCATCTTCTTATTACGGTCTACCTTAACATAAAAGACATCATTTGAGTCCGTTTCGTACTCAAGCCAAGCACCACGGTTAGGAATAACCTGCGTGGAATAAAGCTTCTTACCGGTCTTGTCTCTTGATATAGTATAGTAAATACCGGGGGAACGAACGAGCTGGCTGACAACTACACGCTCAGCGCCGTTTATAACGAATGTTCCGGTGTCCGTCATAAGAGGGAAATTACCCATGAATATCTCATGTTCCCTGATCTGATCGGTCTCTTTGTTGTAAAGTCTCACCTTGACCTTGAGAGGTGCCTCGTAAGTAAGGTCTCTCTCCTTGCACTCCTTGATGTTGTGCTTGATTTCATCCTTGGCAAGATAGAAATCAACAAACTCCAGGCTCAAATTTTCACCGTGATCCTTGATTGGAGAAATATCATCAAAAGCTTCCCTCAGTCCTTCTTTAAGAAACCACTGATAAGAATCCTTCTGAACCTCGATGAGATTAGGCATATCCTGCACTTCTCTCCTGCGCTGAAAGCTCATTCGCATCGAGTTTCCATGTACAATGGGTCTAATTCTGTTTTTTTCCATTCTGACATTCACCCCGTCTGATAGATTGTTTACGCTACAGCATCATAATGACAGGCAAGGGCATAATACACCCCTCACATCATAATGACGCATTTTCCATAGTATCATTTTGGGAGTTTTAAGTCAATAAGAAATTTAACTTTTTAGAGTAATTTTTTACAAGAGATGAACCGGGGCATTATGCAAGTTTACATAATACTAGCCCCCTACAAAACAACAAAGAGGAAGTGCCGTATCGACACTTCCTCCAAATTGATGTAATAACAGATTACTTAAGAGTAACAGTAGCGCCAGCTTCTTCGAGCTTCTTCTTGATGTCCTCTGCCTCTTCCTTGGAAGCGCCTTCCTTAACCATCTTAGGTGCACCCTCAACCATCTCCTTGGACTCCTTGAGGCCAAGACCTGTGATTGCACGAACAACCTTGATAACTTCCATCTTCTTCTCACCGAAGCTTGTAAGCTCAACATCGAACTCAGTCTTCTCTTCAGCTGCGGGACCTGCTGCAGGACCAGCCACAACAACACCTGCTGCTGCGGATACGCCAAACTCTTCCTCGCAAGCCTTAACCAGCTCGTTTAATTCAAGCACGGAAAGCTCTTTAACTGCATCAATAATTTCCTGTGTGGATAACTTTGCCATTTTAATTTCCTCCTAATTAGATTTGCAGAAATACTTCTGCCTGTTGTTTGTTTTGATTCTGCATTAAGCCTCAGTTGTTTCTGTGGCTTCTGCGGGTGCTGCTTCCTCTGCAGCGGGTGCTTCTGCAGCACTTTCGCCTGATGCTCCGCCTTTCTCAGCAAGCTGATTCATAACGCGGGCAAAATTCGTGATCGGGCTCTGCAGTGATCCGAGCAGCTTTGAAAGGAGCTCGTCCCTTGAAGGGATCTCTGCGATAGGCATAATGCCTTCTGCATCATAAACAGTACCTTCAACTATGCCGGCCTTAACCTCAAGAGCAGGTGCCTTCTTTGCGAATTTAACCAGTACTCTTGCTGCTGCGGTAGCATCGTCCTTGGATACTGCCAGTGCGCTGGGGCCTTCGAGATACTTTGTCAGCTCCTCACAGGGTGTTCCCTGGAAAGCACGTACCATCATGGTGTTCTTGTATACCTTATAAGTAACACCTTCAGCACGAAGCAGTCTGCGGAGCTCAGTATCCTGAGCAACGGTAAGACCTCTGTGGTCTACCAGCACAACGCTTGCTGCATCCCCTATCACGCCGGAGATTTCTTCAACCACCGGTGCTTTAAGTTCAACCTTTGCCATCTTTCTACCTCCTTATAGATTTCGTAGCCAAATCTGAGGAGTCATAAATGCAAAAACTCCGGTGCGAGACCGGAGCAAGTTCATTCGAAAATGTAAAACATTAACTGACTTCTCCTCGGCAGGCCGGATGATATTAAAACCATCTCGTTGCGGGTCTACCCGCCTGCTGTCTTCGGCATGTCTTAACAGACGAAAGATATGATACCATCTGATACATAGCGGTGTCAAGAAGAAATTCACTTCGGTGTGACATAACCCTCATCATCGATATTCACATTGGGCGAAATGGATCGCATATAGTCAAGCAGCCTGTCCGCATCCGCACCATCCAGCTTCTTGACAGTACATCCGCTCTGGAGACAGGGGATAAACTTAAGCCCCGCAAGCTCACCGTCCTTCATTTCCAGCTCTATCATACAGCTGTCCAGAGTCTTGGAATTAAACCAGAAATTGCCCATGCTGTATACCACAGGCACACCACTCACATAATCTATGGGCTGTAAAATATGGGGATGCGCTCCTATGATGCAGTCAGCACCGGCATCAATAAACTGTGGCAGCTGCTCAGCTTCACACCAGTCAGGATACACTTCCTTCTCTGTCCCCCAGTGTATGAAAAGGATCACATAGTCGCTGTTTTCCTTGGCTTCCCGGATAGCAGCCAGAGTCGGTTCTATGTCCGCATACGAGCGAAGCATTCCCGGTCCGTCAGCCGTAGCGCCTTTAGAATGGGGAGTCCCCATCCTTTCTATCTGGGATGCAGCCACTATGGCTACCTTGTGATCATCCATATAAAGATAAAGAGGTCTTGAAGCTTCTTCAAGATTCATGCCGCCGCCCACATGAGGGATTTCATTTTCCTCCATAACTTCCAGCGTATCCAGGAAAGCAGCCTCGCCATAGTCAAAGGCATGGTTATTGGCCACGGACGCAGCATCCACTCCCATTCCTTTCATATACTCAATGGCGTCCAGAGGCGCCCTGAAAGTATAGGTCTTATTTGCCTGAGGCGAGCCTTCATCGGAATATGGGAACTCGTTATTCACCATCATGAAGTCCACGCTGTTCATTTCTTCCAGAAGCCCATTCTTTACGCAGCTGTTCAGATCAAAACCTGTCTGCCTGAAATGGTTATATATTGCATAGTTCGGGTCGAAAAGAATATCCCCTGCAAATCCGAGCGTGTATACACCGTCAGGATCACTTCCGGTCTCCTCAATTACCATTTCCATGGTAAGTGCAGGGTTTCCGTCCTTTATAGCCTGAAGCATTTCCTGATGTTCCTGTTCTGCCTTTTTCAGTTCCTCTTCCTCGGAAATGGCATCATCGGAAACCGTGCCGGCATCAGCACCGCCGAGTCCCGCAAGATCCACCGTTACATTTCCACTCACGCCCTCAGTTGCTACATTGCCTTCTGCAGCCGCCTCACCACTTCCATCTGCGGAAGCTTGTTGCAAAGCTGTCTCAGCGCTCTGCGTATTCCCATTTTTCTGACCATTCATGACATACAGCATTACACCGCCCACCGCCATCACAATAGTAAGTGCCACTATAAAAATCAATAAATACTTTTTCATATTGCCTTCCTCTTGCAATTGAACATTTTTGTTTCCGAATGGTTTATTATAACAAATGCCACGCCGCAATACACAGTAGATATTTAGCCATATTCATCTTTTCCTGATGAAGCAAAAACCTGCCGGCTTTCACCGACAGGCTTTCTTAAAATTTCATCCATTACAGAGACACCGCTTTCGCAGTGTGTCCTCATCAATACTTAGCTGTGCTTACTCTAACGCCAGGTCCCATTGTTGTAGCCAGAGTGATGCTCTTTAAGTACTGACCCTTAAGTGACGAGGGCTTAGCCTTAACGATAGCTTCCATGAACGCATCAAAGTTCTGTGTAAGCTGCTCTGTGCTGAAAGATGCCTTTCCGATAGGGCAGTGGATAATATTAGCCTTGTCAAGTCTGTACTCGATCTTACCGGCTTTGATATCGTTAACAGCCTTGGTAACATCCATAGTAACAGTTCCTGCCTTAGGGTTAGGCATAAGGCCCTTAGGTCCGAGTACCTTACCGAGACGACCAACAACACCCATCATGTCAGGTGTAGCAACGACAACATCGAAATCAAGCCAGCCGTCGTTCTGGATCTTCGGGATAAGTTCCTCGCCGCCTACATAGTCAGCTCCTGCTGCCTCTGCCTCAGCGATCTTGTCGCCCTTAGCAAATACAAGTACACGTACAGTCTTACCGGTACCGTTAGGAAGTACTACAGCGCCGCGGATCTGCTGCTCTGCGTGACGTCCGTCACATCCGGTCCTGATGTGCACCTCTACGGTCTCATCAAATTTTGCGGTTGCTGTCTTCTTGACAGTCTCAATAGCTTCTGCTGAATCAAAAAGTGTTGCGCGGTCATACTGAGAAAGTGCCGCATTGTATTTCTTTCCGTGTTTCATTTATCTGCACCTCCCCTTATTCTTCTACCTTAACGCCCATGCTTCTGCATGTGCCTGCGATCATTGACATAGCTGCTTCAAGAGATGCTGCATTGAGATCCGGCATCTTGAGCTCAGCGATTTCCTTGATCTTATCCTTGGAAATTGTAGCAACCTTGTTCTTGTTAGGTTCGCCGGATGCTTTCTTCAGATTGCAAGCCTTCTTGATAAGTACAGCTGCAGGAGGAGTCTTCGTGACGAACGAAAAGGTCCTGTCCGCATAAACTGTGATGACAACCGGGATGATCAGATCACCCTGATCAGCTGTCTTTGCGTTGAACTGCTTTGTGAATTCAACGATGTTGACTCCGTGCTGACCAAGAGCGGGACCCACGGGGGGTGCCGGAGTTGCTTTGCCGGCCGGA
Organism: uncultured Lachnospiraceae bacterium; assembly: GCA_946616835.1. Classification (GTDB taxonomy): domain Bacteria; phylum Bacillota; class Clostridia; order Lachnospirales; family Lachnospiraceae; genus NK4A136. The sequence goes on along the minus strand of CAMOJK010000014.1, from coordinate 34,250 downwards.
ATCTGTAACTTAATGTAGCCTTCAACTTTCTTTGCCATTTTGGCTTCCTCCTATAAATAAAGTGGTAATGTCGCAAGGACGCTTATGCTCCCCTGCTCCCACGAAGGGACAAATCATCTGCCTCCCACGGAGGCTCCGATCTATACAGCCTGCGATTCAGGCGTTTGCTTCGCAAACAGACAGGCTGCTCGAATCAATCCATTCGTTTGCGTGACATCAGCATCAAATGCATCAAGCCACGTTATGATATACCAATCTGGTATATCAGTCAAGCTTCTTAACCTGGGAGAAGCCGATTTCAACAGGTGTCTCCATACCGAACATCTCGACCATGATAGTTGCAGTCTGCTTGTTCTCGTCGATCTTTGTGACCTTTCCGACAGTATCTTTCCAGGGACCGTCTATTACCATGATAGTATCGTCCACTGCGAAATCTGCCTTTACAACTCTCTCCTGCTCCAGAGAATCCTTCTCTGTCTCATCAAGAGGAACCGGCTTGGATCCGGGTCCAACGAAACCGGTAACGCCTCTGGTATTTCTTACTACATACCATGCGTCATTGTCATCAGCATCCATCTGGATAAGCACATATCCAGGGAAAACCTTACGCTGAACTTTTTTCTTGCCTGTGGACTTAACTTCCATTACTTCCTGAGTAGGAACCTGGATTTCAAGTATCTTGTCCTCAAGATGACGGTTTCTTATAGCCTTCTCGATGTTGAGCTTTACCTTATTCTCATAGCCGGAATATGTGTGGATTACATACCAGCCCATGCCACGGCCGCTCTTATTTTCGCTTGCTCCGATGTCCTGATCCTCTATAGCGCGGACTTCTTCTTCGGATGCTACAACAGCAGGAGTATAAGCCTCGCCGCTTATTTCCGTATCATCTGCTAACAGGGCCTTAAGCTCTGCCATTCGCTTAATCTTTGCCATTATTGAGATAACCCTTTCATTAATTCGTGAAAAACACCGGTCTGTTACAGTTTTATCAGCCAGTCTATGCCATACTTGAATATCATATCAAGCAGAGCGATCATACCGGCAAGCACCACACTGGTGGTAACCACTGCAATCGACTGTTTGGTAAGTGCTTCCTTATCAGGCCATGTAATCTTCTTGAATTCCTGCTTTACACCCTTCATGAAGCTGACTTTTTTCTTGCCTTTTTTAGCTTTCTTGGGTGCAGAGTCTTTCTTTTCTTCTTCTGCCATAGTCAAATCTCCATAGCACGATAGTGCAGTGCGGATTACTTAGTCTCCTTGTGGGCTGTATGCGCCTTGCAGAAAGGGCAGTACTTCTTGGTCTCGATCCTCTCGGGATGAGCCTTCTTATCCTTTGTTGTATCGTAGTTGCGACGCTTGCATTCTGTACAAGCAAGAGTGATTCTGGTACGCATTTTGTCTTCCTCCTAAATACATATATCACAAAAAAAAGAGCCGTTCGCTCTCAGCAGTAAGAAATATACCACGCCCCTTCCCCTTTGTCAACAGCAAATTGGCAAAGGGGCTGTGATTCCATAAAAAGGTATAAAAATAACAGCTTTTATGGAAAAAATGATATACTAGGATGACAATCAACAGAAGGGAGAGAACATATGAAAAAACAATTGATACGCGGACTGTCGCTTTTAACGGCAGGTATACTGCTTGCCGGCTGTGCAGGACAGGGAAGTAATCAGCAGGGAAACAACGGCACATCAGATGAGCCGGCTTCGCAGGCACAGACAGCGGAGGCTTCAGATTCTGCATACAGCGTGCTGGTTGTAGATGAAAGCGATAACCCCGTTCCCGGAGTAACGGTACAGTTCTGCGATGATACCACATGTAATCTTGGCACCACCGATGACAGCGGCGTGGCAGTTTTTGAAACCGAGGCTCCCGGCGTATTTACCGTTCACATGCTGGACGTGCCGGAAGGTTATGCAGAGGATGAAACAGAATATGTTACAGAAGATACCTACGGCCAGATCAAGGTTGTATTAAAAAGTTCTTCAGCCCCGGAAAGCAATGCAGAAAAACAGGTTCTGGCAGAAACAGGATTTGAGATCGTACTGCCGGAAAAAATGCAGAATCTTCACGGAACTTTATCCTGGGTCGAGTTTACTGAAGAAGAAGGGGTTAATTTTGCCCGCCTGGATTATATCGGCAGAACCCCGGATGAAACAGCGGAGTTTGAAAGACGGTATGAAGAAGCCCTTGATAACCATGATAATGAAGATCTTGTTAATGACTTTATTACCTATATGCAAGAATATGAAAACACAGTTAATACGGAGTTTTTCTACGTATATGCAGTCAATAACGGGGAAAGCATAGACGAGATACTTAACAGGGCTCCTGAGGAGATAGCTCTCAGTGAGTATATAGGTGATACATACGATTTAGGAACAAAAGGTGATTATCAGTATTATCTTTTAGCAATAGATCAGGACAAGCTGTTCAGCCTTGCCTATGCTTCGGAAGATGATATTCCCGTTCCCGAAAAAGAAATCGCAGATGAATATGCCGCGCTAAAAAGTATTGACGTGAATGAGTTTGCAAAAGGGATCACTCTGATCGATGCTAAACCGGTATATCCTCTTGCAGTCGGTGACATAGTCGAATTTGAAGGGACGGATTTTGAAGGAAATACAGCCAGCAGCAAAGATTTATTTGCCGGCCACACATTAACAATGGTTAACCTCTGGGGAACCTGGTGCCACTGGTGCGTGGAAGAACTGCCGGACCTTGAAGCATACAGCAAAGATCTTGAAGAACAGGGCTGCCACATTGTGGGCGTCTGCCAGGACGGGGTAAAGAAAAAAGACAAGGCTCAGGAGCTGCTTAGTGAAGCCGGCGTTACTTATACGAATGTGATCATTGAAGATTATGAAACAGCATTCCCGAAGGTAAGCGGATACCCTACTACATATATCGTTGACAGCAACGGAGTTATTGTAAGCATTATAGAGGGAGCTGATTTTGACGGATACAAGACAGCCGTAGAGGAAGCACTGAAATCCGCAAATTAAGAATCATCTAATAGAAACATTGAATGAATAAGCATTAAAAAAGGCCTGTCCCGCAAAGGGCAGGCCTTTCTTATAGCAAGCAGTTTTTCTAATTTTGCTTGCCATAAACGCTCCGTGAAGATGCTATATTCTATTCAGCTGCTGCGGCTTCTTCATAATAGCTTTCAAGCATTTCTTTTGTAACGCTTCCGCGATGGTTCTCTACAACGACACCGTTTTTGTCAATGACGATCGTCTGCGGCATTGCCGTTGTTCCTCCGACTTTATCCCATACAATTGTCGGTTCTTTTTCATCGATTGCAAAGGGAATGGTCCATCCTTTTTCCGCAATGAAAGGTTCCACTTCCTTCGTTACAAGAGGATGGTGTACTGCAAGCAGCACCGTGTCATCGGCATGAGTTTCGGCAAATTCGCAGAAATAAGGAAGCTCCTCCACACAGGGACCGCAATAGGTTGCCCAGAGATTGATGACGACAATCTTTCCTCTGCATTCATTCAGATGGAAGGTGCTTCCGTCTACGCAGGTAATCGTAAAGTCTTCCAGTATCTCTCCGGGTTCATAGCCAATAGCCTGCGTACCGGCATCAGCGGAAGGTGAGTCTCCGACATTTTCAGCCGCCAGATTTCCGTTTTCATTTACAGACGGTTCAATAATGTTAAACCACAAAAGCGCAAATACCAGTATGACAGCGGCAACGCCCCAGACAACTGCAGAAACCGTCCTGCGCTTCTTCAATACTTCTGTCCGTTCCTCGTCACGCAGTGCTTTTGTCCTGACTTCATTTTCCTTAAGGACGATTTTCCCGGCCTTCAGGGAAAGGGCACCCTGAGGACAGACATCGACACATTTTCCGCACTGGATGCATTCATGATCGCTTACATGCAGGACATCCATCTGGCATTTTTTAACACAAAGTCCACAGTTATTGCATGCACCCACGTCCGTTTTTACACCTATTAAGCAGAATCTGTTAAACAGGCCGTAAATCGCACCAAGAGGGCATACAAAACGGCAGAAGCCGCGATAAACAAAAATGCAGGCCAGAACCAGAGCCGTTAATATAACGAATTTTCTCGTAAAATATACGCCAAGCATTCCGTATAAGGAATCATTGGCCGTATTGGATAGAAGACCGATGGCACCTTCAAATGTTCCGGCGGGACAGATGTATTTGCAGAAGCCCGGAACGGTCATGCCCCGGGAAAAGCCCATATAGAGCGGAATATAAATCGCAAAAACAGCTAAAAACACATATTTCAGATAGGACAGAATCCTTGTAGCCCTGCTTTTTTTAAGCTTCGGTGTGGGAATCTTGTGGAGGAGCTCCTGAAAAAGCCCCAGCGGGCAGATCCAGCCGCAGATGGTACGTCCGGCAATGAGCCCGTAAAGGAGCAGGATTCCGAATACGTAAAATCCCGCACGGTCATGCGCGGTTGCCAGCGCCGCCTGAAGGGAACCCAAAGGACACGCCCCAACAGCTCCCGGACAGGAATAACAGTTGAAGCCCGGAACACAAGCATATTTTGCCTTGCCGGTATAGATTTCACCCTTGATAAAACCTTTTAAGTAGGCATTGTATAAAAGGGCAGCATACAGCTGAACAAGTTTTCTTTTTGACGGTCTGATCTTTTCCCAGATATTCTTCATCCTAAGCCCACGCATTCCGTGCAGATAGTGATTGCTTTATAAAGCGTATCACGTGCACTTCCGTTTACAATACCGATTATTATCAAAGCGATGGCTGCAGCCAAAACCACGCAGCGGGTTATAGTGAGTATCGTATTTTTCCTTTTTCCTAAAGCTTCATCATCCGCCGGATTCTTCTTTATTTCGATGCTTTTTACAGGCTTGTCCTGATCCTCATCACGAATACCTGCCAGAATCCCAGCTAAGGCCATGACGATAGTCGCAATGGCAAGAATGACAAAAGGCAGTATATATTCTCCGACAATTTCCCGCGAATAGATCCACGCTGTCGGATCCGCAGCTTTGGCGGCAAGCCCCCGGCTATAAATTATAAGTGCACAGACGGCAGGATATGCCATAGTCAGAAAGCATAAGACCGACTGGATCATCATGAATACTTTCTTTTTTTTCATTACATCACCCTTCCCCGTATATTATTTTTGAAATATGTTTTCTTACAAAATCCGTGTGCATCCATGCGGAACTGTTGTAGTAAGCAGAATTATATATTTCACTTACTAAAACTTCCCACATATAGTCTGTGGAAAGAGAACGAAGACTCACAGATTGATTATAAATTATTATGATGACATGGTCAAAAAATCTTCCGCCCACAGGCAGCAGATCTTTCAGTTAACATAACTTTTCAATGCATAATCCCCACCTGAATATAGTAGTGAAAAGACTGCGAAAGCATACATTTAGTGTTCCGAAAAAAGTCGCAAATTTTCCTCCAAAAACCCCGAAAAGCCCTTGAATGCTTGATTTTTTCGTGCTATGATTGTAGTAACTATAAAAAGGACAAATCTGCCTGCGTGCATTGTTTTTATCTGGTTATGGATTTCCGGAGAATGCCGCAGCCGGCGAATTGGATTCAATGATCTGATGATTATTAATTCAAAACCACCGGTTCATCAAGGAAGAAAGGAGGGGTAGATATGGCCGTTAATTCTGCTATATACAGCAATGTCTATAATTACTACCGGTCTGAGCTGACGCCCCGATCTTCTTCGCGTTTTGATTCTCACAAGAAAAAAGATCTTCAGGATGTTTATAAGAGCATCGTGAACATCAGCAAAGACGAGCCTGTATTTCTTCTCGACCATTCCAAGGAGCTGGAAGATTATACTATACATATGAAAGAAAACGCTCTTGCGTTTTCCAACAATGTATCCTCTATCAGCGGTTCAGCTGACGGTGAGCTTTTCACAGGTCAGACCGCCTACTCTTCCGACCCGGATGCAGTGGAAGTTACCGGCTTTGCGCAGAAAGCTGCCGATCAGGCTGCTGAAGGTACATTCCAGACCGACAGCGTGGCAACCGCTGATGAAGCCAACACACAGTATGAACTGACGGTAAAACAGCTTGCAGGCTGTCAGGAGAACACCGGAAAATTCCTGGACAAGATTGACTCAGATCTCCCCGGCGGCAACTACTCCTTTGATGTGAGCACAGCCACCTCAACCTATGAGCTGCAGTTCACTATTTCTGACGGCGATACCAATTATGACATACAGCGCCGCATGGCGAGGCTTATAAACAATTTCAACCTGGGGCTCAATGCAGAGGTTATTGAAAATTCCAATGCGGAATCAGCACTTGTGATCCGTTCCAATTCTTCCGGTGACAGAGAGTCTGCCGGAGGGCATTTCATTATTTCCGATGACAATACCAGCCAGCAGGCCGGCATTGTAGATTATTTTGGAATAGGCAAGGTTACCTCCCAGGGGCGTGACGCCATATATGAAGTAAACGGTGAGGAACGCACCTCCTCCGTAAACGAAATATCCCTTGACGGAGTATTCAATGTTTCCCTGAAAGAAACCACTCCGGATGGGAAGCCCGTCACCATCGGCTTTAAGCCCGACTATGAGGCAGTTAAGGATAATATCATATCCCTTGCAGGATCCTACAATGATTTCCTCCGGGCAACAGCTGAATATGTGGATGTGCAGCCCCGTACCAATCTGTTTGTTGCCGATATGAAGAACAACAGCAGATACTACACTTCTTCTCTCGAAGAGATAGGTGTCACCCAGAATGAGGATGGCACATTGTCGGTTGATGCAGAAAAACTTTCCGAAGCATTAAAGAATGAAGACCGTACAGAAGATCTTGATACTTTGAAGAATTTCACAAAATTCGCCCTGCGCAAAGCAAAAGGCATACAGTTAAATCCCATGGATTATGTAGACAAGCGGATTGTGGCATATAAGAATCCCACAACCGCCCACTATGCTAATCCTTATGTAACCAGCGCATACAGTGGAATGTTATTCAATTCTTATATGTAATTTTCTTAACTGTTTTGTGCCCTATATTTATATTCAGCAGCAATGCTCAGAGCCTGATCTCTCATAGCCGGATCCAATCCGGCTATTTTTTCGTATACATGGGCAAGCATCTCTAAGGGAATCTTTCCGGCAGAATCAGCGCTGAGAACAGCTTCTGTCTCTCCCGACGCATTCAGAAACCACACGCTCGACTCTTCAAGGAACGAGGATGCCGATTTAAGATCTCCGCTCTTTTCACTTTCACAAGCCGCATCAAAATAATACATTCCCAGCTCTGTGCAGATCTCCGCGCAGGGCTGAGTACTCACATTCTTAAGGCTCCAGCGGAAGAAATCATCCCGCCTGCCTGCAAGCCTTGAGCCCTTTGCAAGCACACAGCAGCATTCAGCCTTAAGACCGCTATCTGCGGACGGTGAGTGCATAGCCATATCAAAATAGTCATAAGCTTTCTTAAAGTCAGCCGCATCACCAGAAAGCATCAGCTCCATTGCATACATATTATGAATGCGCCTTGATAACAGCTTACCTTCTTCAAGCTCTGCGGTAATTTTTTCAAAAATACGAAAATCCCTTTTCTGATGGGCACTTACAGGCATATGGAGGATTTCCACATCACTGTCGTATACCACCGGATCCAGACGAACTTCTTCGTGCACCGGTTCTATCCAGGTGAAGTTCCTGAGCCGCTTGTAAAGCTTAGGACGCAAGTCCCTCTCGTAATTCTCAGTAGTCCTAAACTCATGCCTGTTTATATACCACATCTGGACGATCTCTATCTCGGGCAGCATCGCTTCCTTCAATATTTTAAACTGCTCCCTGTTAACCTCATCCAGCACCTCGTCAGCATCCGCGGAATAAATATAATCACAGCTTGCCTTTGAAAAAGCAAAATTTCTAGCAGCCGAAAAATCATCAATCCACTCAAAATCATAAATCTTATCGGTAAATCTACGGGCAATTTCCTTCGTCCTGTCAGTAGATCCGGTATCCACAATTATTATCTCGTCGCACACAGGAGCAAACCCATTTAAGCAGCGTTCCAGTACAGCTTCCTCATTTTTTACTATTGCGCAAAAGCTGACTGTGATCATTTTGAATCTCCCCCCTGCTCTGCATTTTCTGCCTTAACTGCACGGACCATCATAATGCATATCCCCATGATAATAAAAATCTCCGGAGTACATATACACTGCTGGTAACAGAAGAAATTATGACCTATATACGCAGGGATTGCCGCCATAAAAGCAACCACTGCCGGCTCTTTCCATGCAATCTTCATACTCTCCCTGAAAGCCGTAATGAATATCCCAAGATATGCCACCATGCCCAGCACACCTTCCGTGATAAGGAGATTCAGAAATTCATTATGCGCACAGGCAAGCTGCTGCCCACGCCAGTACGAAGCCACATCCTCGTAACAGTACTTATTCATCGCCACAGCAAAGCAGTCCGGACCTATACCGAAGATAAGATCCTTAAAGGAAGCATGCGTAAATGCCCTTGCCGCCATCCGCCAGTTAAAGCCTCTGTGATTCCCCCACTCATTTGTGAAATTAAAGAAATTTACATTATTGACTGCCCATGCAGCAGGAAGCTTGTGATTGCTTACCAAAAGGATCATCATCAGTACTGCCCATATAACCAGAATCGCAGCAATAAGCGTCACACGCCAGATAATGTTGCTGTAATCCGCAATATTAAAGCCGCCCTTCCTATGATTCTTTGCTTCTTCCCAGGGTCTGTCAGCACAGAGTACAAAACGGAAAACCGCATAGGCAATGATCATTATTATAAGTACAGCAAGCATAAATGTCGACCTGGTAGCGAACTCGGTTATCTTTTCATCTCCGGTGATAAGATTAGGAGTGCGTTCCGGGAAAAGCAGCCGCATCCAGCCAATTATACGCATAGACAGCAATCCAATAACCGTCATCTCCAGGAAACGGTACATCTTTTCATTGCTCTTTAATGAATAGCAGAAAAATACCATGAATATCAGTACGAAAGCCACATAAGCACTGTCGGAGTTAGTTACTGTCAGCATTCCGAAAGACAGTGCCACAAATATACCTGAGCATATCCGCATCCAAAGCCTGTCATCTGCCCAGTAAAGGTACATTCCTATAGGGACAATCAACACGGCATACGAAGAAAACCAGGTGGTCTGCCCAAGTGTACCAACGAATTTTTCCACGGATTCCGCTGCAACATTTACATACATATCCATAGGGTCAAATCCAAACCTCTGCAGTATGACCATCTGGAATATGCCCGCAGCTGCCAGTACAGTAAGCCCGACAGTCCAGGGACTCCATACCCAGAACCTTGACACAAAGAAATAGATTATCACAAGGAACACCTGGGTGATGAAGCCCATGTTCCAATTATTATATCCCCAGAAAGCCATGGCCTTATCGCTTGCCAGAAGGTAGCTTAGCCAGCTCATGAAAAAATAAGCCACCACAAAACGATCTGGCAGAGAGGTATTCTTAATTGCCTCCAGAAAGCTTATCTTATCGTTATATGCGTATACAAAAAAGATTCCCCCAAGTACCATGGCAGCAATTCCGAAATAAGAAAACCACTGAAAAAACTGATACTTGGTCTCGCCCATTGTAAAATACCGGCCGCTCGGTGCAGTATCGTAGAATATAGGATATATCACCAGCATTACAAACACATAAAAAAACAGCACGATCTTCATTATGTAATCCGCTGCTGCCTGCGCCGGAGTCTTTGCCGGCTCTTTCCTCTTCGGTACTTTATTCTTCGCCATTTCCTTCCACCTGATGCCTTAATACCGTTCAGCAATAAATGCTTATTCTCTTTTTACATTCCCGGCAGCAAGTGCCCCGGGCTGTAACAAGCAGTATTATTCGGCATGCTTTCTTTTATGATTAGCTATCCCAAAGTAGCTTTTTACGCTGCGCACTACCGCAGTCCTCCACACATTCAGGCGTTCACGGAGCTTAGGCCCACTTCGCCATTATGAGGATGATACCTCCGGTACTTTCTTATGATTTCATATACTGTTCCATGAATACCCTGCGGCTCTTGTCAAAGGTCCACCTGTTGTTTATGCTCTCGTCATGTGCCACCCAGGGTCTGCGCTGCTCCGGCACCACCACTTTATAGCCAGCTTTCCGGAATTCAAAACACTGGGCCATATCATAGTAATCCCAGCCGTCAAAAAGATCATCGCGCCAAGCTATGTCAGTGCAGGTAGCTAACAGAAATCCTTCTGCCGCCTCCACTTCCGTAAGCCCGTCATCCGGCTTATATGAATAGCCTGTAAAATTCACATTGTCCCTGTCCAGCTCGTAGATATTCCCTACCCTGTCGGAATGCCACGGCAATGCATCCGGCGCCAGCTTCCTGCTGCCGATCATGCCGATCATGCCGATCTTCTTATCCATAGAGAAAACAGTAAGGATATCTGACAAAAAATTGGGATTCAGTACAAAAACATCCTGGTGCATATAAATCTTGTACTTAGCGGTTGTGGTTGTCATGCCCATATTGTAGCCCGCAGCCATCCCGGGGATATCCCTTACGGGGAAAATCTCAACAGAATACCCATCGGGTATCTTAAGCTTGTTTATATAGAAAGAAGCCTCACTAAAATAAGCCTCATTACTCACGCAGATAATGAAGCAAAAGCCCTTTTTATCCTCATGCTTTTTTCCAAACAGATCCCTGAGTCCCATCCGTATCCCCGCAATAACCACCGTTTCTGCATTTTTATAACCGTCGCCTCATCCAACGGCAGAAGCGCAGCCTCAAACTCATTTTCGCCGAAGGCAACACATCACGATCCTACACAAACTTTGCCACCAGCGCAGCCCTCTTGGCCGCAATGGCATCCCGCACCTCATCTTCCGTATGCTGCTCCAGAAATGCGGTAATGAACAGGGCCTCATTTTTGCGTCCTACGCTCCAGTACATATCTGCCACAGCAATGGTAACACGGTCCTTATTGCCCACCGGCATGTCACACAGAAGCTGAGCGATCAGAAAAACCGACAGCCCCTTTTCCCTTATGTAGCTGAAAAGTCCCAATATATCCGGGCCTGTAAACCCCATCTGCATTCTCCTGAAATAAAAAAGCAGAGTCATATACAGGCTGTGAAAATCATTTATATAGTTGATGCAGTCATAGACCACTAAATTGCTGTCTCCCGCAGAGCGTCCCGTGATGCCTTCTTCTCCGCCCTTTTCACACTCCATCATATAAATAGGAATGGTCTCGGCAAAATAGTAAAGCTCCGAATCGTATCCCATGACATTCCTGAATTCCTCAGTATTGCAGTAGGCCACAAGCTCATCGTAAGCCTTGCGGCTGCGCTCCTGAAGCTTTTCATTTATGCGCCCCTTCACCACGCAGACAGCCGTATAGATGGCCGATTTATTCTCAGCCCCTTCCTCATAAAAACGGTCAGTATCCGCACGTAGGCGTGCCGCCCCTTCTGCAGTGAATTCGCCGTGTTCGTCCTTATATTCAGACAGATCCTCAGAGGGAAGTATCAGCATCCAAAAATCTCCACACAAAAATAACTTTGGCACAAAAAACCAAAGTTATTATACTATATTTTGCACTCCTATGCACTTGTTTTTTCAATGCCGTGCATCAGGGCCACTATTATGCTCGGCGATGTCCCGGAAACACCCGGCTCCGAAATCCGGAAATTTCACCCAGTAATTATCCAGGTTATTGTTTCCGTTGTTGTGCCTGATGTACTCATCGAAGTCAAAACTCTCCATCCCGATAGCCTTCAGATGCTCACGGTAAAACATGCAGCCCTCTTTCATGGTCCGTCTTTCAAAGAAAGCATTAATATTTCCATAACTGACCCCCCATACAGCAAGCTCCGGAGGATAGAGTTCCCCGCCACTCAGGTCCACCGACCTTATCAGCTCCCTGTTATGTATCTCAAAGTCCAGCAGGGGAGTGTCCAGGTAATACAGTATGCCTTTCAAATTTTTAATCAGCCTAACTTCTGCCATAAAGCCTTCATCCTCTTCATATACTCCAGTGCAAAAGGTGTATTCAATACATCCCCATAGTCCGGTTCAGCAATACCCGGATATGTTTTCTTCAAACAAAACTCACGATCCAAGATTTCCAAAAAATCAAAGGGATCCTCACCATAAGGCGATACATATACATTCCGCATCGCTTCATCAAAATCCATATACTGATCCCTGTAACAGTCATGCTCAAAAAGCCCCATCCCACTGTCAAAAATGAGGGGAACCTCAAATTTCCCATTATGAAAAAAAAGGCCAAAATTTCTCGTATGTCTGTCCACATTTCCCACAAGACAGTCTATTACCGCCAGATCAAGCATATATCGCTCTGCTTTCTCATATGGAATATTCCCGACCAATGCCAGATGTCCTGCGCACCACTTCAGCTTGGAAACTGCATCCAGACGGATAAATTCATCCGATCCGGAAGACATATTCTTTCTTTCCAGGAGGCTTTCGAAGGAGATGAAAGTATATCCGTCCAGTTCATAATTCGGTGAATAAACAGCATCATAAACCTGGCTGGCGTAAGCAAAACGACAGTGTTTCTGCTCCACACATGCAATGCCAAACTGATGACACAGTCCGGTGGCAACTATCTCCACTGCCCAGTCACGTAACAGTACTCCGGCCATGACTGCCTGCGCTTTTACAAAAAATCTGCGGTCCGCACTAAGTGCCTTAAGCTGAAATCCGTCCGTATCACTTCTGTAAAGGAGCAGATCTTTTTTAGAAAAACGAAAAAAAGGAACATTTCCACAGCTGTCAGGCGTAAACCTAAGCATCTCCCCATCTGTATTAACCCCTATATCCGAAGGAGAAAAACCTGTCCCTTCCTCACAAAGCAGATATATGTCACCGCCAGTAACACCACTGGCACGCAAAAAACAGTCTTCCATAAATCCCAGGAAATCTTCCCACTCCGGATTCTCCTCATATCCGAAAGCACGCCTGGAAAGTTCCGATACATAATTGACAATGCGGATCTGTTCCCGCTTAAGGTCTGCTTCTATCAATGTGCTAAGTGTATCGTCCGTATAGTACTCTACTTTTGCGGGCACATATTCAGTATTTCTAAAATGCTTATATAGTGCCTGCCGTGAAACACCACACTCTTCTGCCAATGCAGATGCCTTCTCACCAGCCTGCCATCTTTTTTTCAGGTCACATATCTGTGACAGCGTCAATTCCGGTTTTCTTCCCGCATTCCTGGTGTTTTTCATAAAAAAACCTCCATACACACAGTATAGAGGTTTGAAATAATATTGTCAATTTTTTAATTTATTTACAAAGCGTTGTTCTCATGTCAGAACCCTTGCCGCATATGAGCAGACCGGAATGACCTTAAGCTTCCTCTTCTCCGCCGCTTCCACCACCTTATATACCAGGCGCCTAGCGATGTCCTTGCCCCTGTAGTCAGGATTCACGCCGGTATGGATGATGGTCCAGGCCTCAGCTGACACATCATAACAGCATTCTCCGATTTCCCTGTCACCGTCATAAGCAATGCTCCGGTTTTCATCTTCAGAAAAAACAACGCGGATGTCATGATTGTATACGCAGGTGAGCGCCCCCGATGGGCATTTTGATATAGCCCGCCACAGTCTCGGATTCGATGTGGCATTCACATCTATCCACGGGCGCTTGTTTCGGTCAAAAGCCTGTGGTGCACCATGCACGCACTCCTTCGCGTGATGGCACTTCTCTGAATCCCAGAAAACTGTTATGTCATTGTTTTCATATATTCTATGCATAATTATAGCTCCGCCAATATACATATTTCTCCACTTTTCGTTTCATCATCTCCATAGCAGGATCTGTTGCAGCCTTCGGCTCTGAACCGGATATGGAAATCCAAGATAATCGTTAAAAAGCATATATGAACATACGAAGAGCATCAGCCGTAGTTGTGCTGCTGTTTCCCGGAATAGATCATATTCCTTATCATCAGCTCTTGTTAATGGTTCTCCGCACTCAGGCATTTACAAGAATGCCGTCTTCAATCTTTTTCACCAATTCGTAAGGATACCCACAAAAATCTACAATCTCTTCCACGGTTTTACCCCTGCGAAGCATATCACTGATCATCTCGCTATCCCTAAGACTTATGCCTTGCTCTATGCCATCTTCAAAGCCATCTTCTCTCGCATCTTGTATGACAACCCATTCCTTCATATACTGTGTCCTCCACAATGCATTTTTCCGCCCCTTATCCACTGCCTGCTCGATCTTGCGTGTAAGGTTACTGTCAACCCGACCATATTCCACATATTCATATAGTTTCTGCAGCTCTTCCGGAATATCACCGCCCTGATACCTGCAGTTGTAAAAAACTTTTTTCGTGCCGTCTTCCAATCTCAGTCCCTGCATCTCCTCACAACTCTCCAGAAAAGTGTACTTGCTCAGTCCTTTCTTAAACGGATCAAAGGTACAGATAAACATTACTCTGCTCTCAGGAAGCTTCTTGTATGTATTTCCTTTATCCATATAATCGATATCGATTGCACCCTGATAGTATCGGCTTCGCTTTGGCAGCTGATGCCATTCCACCGATTTATGGTTCAGATTTTCCATCTCCGCATCATACACCGTTCCATGACCATCCTCATTGTACACATCCAGCCGGATCGGCTTGCCATCCACGGTATAGCGAAACTCCCGTTGTGTTTGGACTTCCCTCAGTTCCCCTATCGGTTCCTGTAGCAGACATTCCAAAACCTCTCGACAAAGTTCCGGATCCTCCATGACCTTACCAAACATAAAGTCATCCCGAAACTGAAGCTCCTCATAACTCTTCATTGCTCTCGTTGTTTCACTCATGTTCTCTCCTTCCTTGATATGTGGCAGAAAAAACAAAAATGATTCAACGATTCCTGTCATCATCCGTCTCCTGCCTATAATAATGTTTGGATTCATAAGCAAGAATTTTCGAATGAATTAGGATTTGATTATAGAAAACTACAATTTACATCTGATTTGCGAAAAACTGCTTACAGAAAAATTATAGCAACTACTGTATAAAATGTAAAGCATTGGGCGTATAGCAACAGCGTTTTAATATACTCGGATTTAAAAGAATGGAATTCTCCTACTGCTTTTGATTTGGTATCAGCTTTTATCCCTTCAAAGCATCATCAATCTACAGCGTCGAATTCACTACCCTTATCATCTCTGCAATCCTTGCATCGTAGGTATGCTCTGCTTTGGTGCGCTCATACCCGCGTAGCGCAATGGCTTTCCGTTCGTCATCATGCTCCAGATAATAGCCGACTTTATCAATAAGCTCTTCCTGTGATGTAAAATACTCCACTTCCACTCCCGGCTCATATATTTCCGGCAGTTCCTCCGTATCACTTAATGTATACAAATCCACCCCATAATATTCCGCCAGAGCATTCAGCAGACGAAGCCTCTCCGTCTGTGCCAATTCAGAGCCAATAAATGAATGGGCTATGAGATATCTCTGCGCCCCCCTATCCCCCTGTACTTATGGACGTGCTTCTCTTTTTACAAGCCAGCCATCAATATTCTTCTTTTCTGAACTAAAATTGACACCTATCTTAACGATCTCTCTATCATCAGCTGCATATGCCCGAGCATATCCTTTGTCTTCTATATGTTATCCATAATGTACCACTATATCCTCTATCGTCTCAAGGCCGTCAAAAGCATCTGAATGACCGGTCTTTATCATCTGATCGTAGAAACAATACAAGTCCGACAATAACGCATTATATTTCTGTTCACTATAAACCTTTTAAAACCACTGATTAGAAAATAATAGCCACTGAGCCCTATTATAATTCTTATTACGGAGAGACTGTTCAAAATCTGCAATAGCCAGCCGAACCACGGTATCATAATCATCCTCTGCGATAAGCCGCAGCCATTCAACAGGTATTTAAGTAATCCAAC
Organism: uncultured Lachnospiraceae bacterium; assembly: GCA_946616835.1. Lineage (GTDB taxonomy): Bacteria > Bacillota > Clostridia > Lachnospirales > Lachnospiraceae > NK4A136. Next base: position 18,313 of record CAMOJK010000014.1, on the reverse strand, counting down.
TAGTTTCCAATGTGTTCCTTAACTGTACAAACATGTCGTAATACTCAGACTTAGTCTTTCTGACTATATCTAATGCGATTTCTTTTTTGTAGGCATGCGCTACATTATTCCTTGATACAAGAGCATCTAACCACTTTTCCTCATCTTCTATCATTCCGGCTTTATAAACCGTTTTTAATACCTGGCGTGGAGAACCTGTCTTGCTTTCATCATACCCATTTGCTTCAAGGATTTCTTTCATAGCTTTCCACGATTGTTCGAAACAGATTTTATACAGTGCTACAAGACCGGTAAGCACCACATTCTCATACGGTTCTTTATATTTGTGAATATCCTCTAGATTCTTTAATGCACTTTCAAAATTCTCATACTTTTTCATAGAGTACTATTCCTTATCGCTCTATCGATGTCTGAATATTTTTATCCCTGCAGCTTTTATTATTACTACCCACTCCCATAGCTTTACACCGCTCATAATTGCCATGCAAATGATTGCAGTATATTCTGCCATTGAGCAAGATTATGCAAGAGGATCCGAGCCGACCTGGCCTCCATTTTCTCCCCAGATTTCTATATATCCGCCATTAAAAGCCTCCTGGGCCACTTCAAGCATCTTTCTTGCGGAAAGCTTCTTCTGGTATTCCGGATTATCAAAAAGATTTTTGTTATCAGGCCTTACCACCTGATTCTTTTCAAAAGATATAGCCTGAAAATCCTTTGCCAGCCACTCAAAATCCCTGTCACATATGTTCTCAGGATCAAAAAACTCCGCTCCCAGCCTAAAGGAATGCCACTCACGCAACTTATAACGTCCCGGATCCGTAAAAGCCACAAAGGTTCCATAAGTCTCAAATTCACTGAATCCGCTGTCACTTATCTGTTCCGGCTTTATGGCATGTATTATCTTCTCCCAGTATTTCGTACCCGCAAGTTCTTTATTTTCCTCAATCTTTGCAATAAGCTCCTGCATGATCTTTTTGTCAAAAAGCATATGCTCGGATATAAAAGATTTCCCTATTACCTTTCTCATACCCGGCAGAATCTTTTCAAGCGTTTCAAAATACAGAGCGTGGTATTCCTGCTTCACATCCAGGTATGGCATCCCCGTTCCTTCCTGAAACATTGAAAAAGATGCACAGGGTATAGTGTCTCCATCCCAGGCCATATAAAACTCATCCTCACAAATACGGGAATATTCCATTTTCAGAAACTGCTGGTAATACCAGCCGACAGCTCCGCGTGGAACAGGTTCGTTTCCCAGAAGTGGTCTCAAGTGCTCCGCCATGCAATCTCTAACATCCTCAAATTTCAGAAGCTCATTCTCGTCCACGAAACTGACATTGTCCCCAAGATCGGCTTTTATCAGTTCTCCCTCTATCCCTGAAGCGGATACAAAAAGCAACCGTTCGGATGGCATATTAGTAACAAGCCTCTTGTAATGCCTCACCAGTCGAGGAAAGTCCTTAGGAGTAATAACAATGATTGTTGTGTATTTTTTTATATCTCTGCTGTACTGTTCGTTCATAAAATAGCCTCTATCATAATCGGTACTTTACCCTTTAGTAGATTTACAGTTGTATTCTTCTCACCATAATATGCATCGCATTTTGACAACGCAATTTCATCATCCATTTCCATATCATAAATACCATAACTATCCGCTAAGTATTTATCTACAATTTCATTGTACTTCTCCAAAAGTTCTTCAGACAAAAGACCAAGTGCAGTGCGGATCTGCGACTGCGGCCGCCACCATAAAACACAGCTGTCGGAACACTCACTAAACAAACACAGCACTTCATTAAGCTTATCCAGAGCTTTCTGTCCATGCTCTGTGTAGAGTGAGATACCGTCCTCAAATAGAACAACCTTCTTCCCGGATATCATTTCTTCCCAGTTCATAGGAAATATATTGTCTGTTGTGGGCTTACTGTTTTCAAGTCTTTTTACTGTTTCCCTGGCTTCCCTCAGCTGCTTTGCATAGAACGGATATTCATGGGTGCCACCTCCCTTGACCCGTGTCATGTAATCACCATATATCTTTTTTAACAGTTCGTCATACCCCGAGGGTATAGGAAGCATTACATTCTCAAAATCCGCACTGTAAACATCCGAGAAATACTCTTTTTCAAACTTGCTGCCAAAACGCTTATAGTCATAAAAATTAGCATAATAATCAAAATCGTCATCATCATACAGCATAGCTATACAGTTAGCACATTTCCAGAATTCAGAAGACATCAACCGGTAATCATCCCCCACAAATACCGCATCATTAAAATGATACCCATACAGATTCTCCATAGTTTCCTTCACCTGCAGCAGATCAGACATGGTGTCAGCTTTCTTTTGCCCAGTTATTTCATCCAATCCAAGGCTTCTGGCTGCAAGAGCAGCATCAGATATCAATGAAAACATCTGAAGCTGTGTTTTTCCATTGTTCTCATCCCGTGGAACCTTATCAAGAGGAAATACATCTATCGCAACAGTAAAGGGACACCCATGGTACTCCCTGAGCCGATCCGGATTGGCAGTTATCGTACGCCCATTGTTTATACAGCAATGGAACAGATCATATCCGTCATCGGTAAGCGGGCTTAATATCTTGTATTCTCCGGGCAATTCCTTTGGAAGGACCTCCATCATCCTGTTATAGTCCTTGCGCATCACCCATATATCCATGTCATCATCCCAAGGGATGAAACCCTCATGACGTATGGCACCGAGAAGTGTACCGTATGCACAGTACCACTGAATATCATACTTAGAACAGACAGCGGATACCCTGGCAAGAGTTTCCAGTATGGCTGCCCAGACCATTTTCATGGTTGTGTCAATGAAAAAGCCTTCTCTTATCTCCGGTTTAAAATAATCTTCAGAAAATTCAAGCATAAATACTTCACCGTTTCTTTTTCTATAATGTCCCATTAACAATGCGTATCATTTCCGCAATTCTTGCATCATATGTATGTTCTGCTTTTGTGCGTTCATATCCCCGCATAGCTATTTGCCTTCTTACATCTTCATTTTTCAAATAATATTCAGTTTTTTCCAACAGTTCTTCCTGTGAGGCAAAACACTCTGCTTCTTCACCAATCTCATACATTTCCGGCAGTTCTTCCTGCCAGTTGGTCATAAGAAAACCGCCGCAGCCACAAATATCGTATACCCTAAGAGAAAGTCCACTTGCTATAGGCCGCATTGTAATATTCATATTTATTCTGCTTGCTGCAAATACCAACGGCATTTCACGCTGTGAATCCACTCCGCCATGAAGATTCACCCTCGGCATATCCTTCGCATCGCTCAAGGTGTACAATTCAACATTATGCGTCTCCGCAAGTTTATTCAGGATCCTTGTCCTTTCCACCTGTGCCAGTTCGGATCCTATGAATGAATTGGCCAATAGGTATTTTTGAGCCTCAGGATTGTTCTCGCATAAAGGCTGATGCATATCAGGTATTAATGTGGCCAGCTCATCCAGCATTTTATCCGTGACCGTATCTTCTATAAAGTTCATGCCATAAATCAGCAGCTGTGCCTCGATGAGTCCCTGTATGTATCCCTTTGTATACTCACTCATTCCCTTTATTTTTCTGTAAGCGTTTTTTTCACTATACAAAGAACCTACAAAAGAAATGTCAGATCTGTATTTATCAAAGTGAGCAACAGAAGCATCTCCCAGTACCCGTTCCCATCTCGAAACATTTGTGGCAAGCGGGAGATAAAAAATACCGTCTGGATTGTATTTCTTAAAATACTGATACTGTGTCCTGTCAAACATGAATATACGGTTGCACTTATTGCTGACTGAATGAGAAAACAGTTCAAGAACCGGCACATCTACAGTCCATGATATATAGGGCACCCCCATAATGTCACACACATCCGACAGTACAGGAAAAAAATTGACCGAAAACACAAACATAAAACGATGCGTCTTTATCAGATGCTCTACTCTGTCCACCAGGTAAAGTTCCGCATTTCCTTCCGTTTTTTCTGCAAGCCTTTCTTCTACTACAGTAATCCCCAGCTTTTGAAAAGACTCTATGATATCCGGTTCACATATTGATTTATATCTGTAGAAAAGTATCTCCATATAATTACACTATACTTTATTAGAATTTATCTTACTAATCCTGCCATTTCACGAAGCTGCGACTCAGCTATAACCATTGCCGCCTGCCCCAAATGGAAATAGTCCGGTGATAAATACTGTTCCTTAGTTCTATAGTCATCTGTTATCATATCGTTAAAAATCGAAAAAAAGTATATCCCTTCCTCGCCACAGGATTTTCTTAATGAATCATTAAAATAACGCGTTGCCTTATTTCTTTCTATTTCAGTACCATAATGCGGATAGTCGTTCTGCTCGAATGCGATATCCTTCGGCGTTGCTATAGGCCCCCACACAGCAACCTTACTAACCTTTTCCTTAAGTTCACATAAAAAAGCCATATAACTTGCCAATATATCATCTATTATATCCTCAGCACTTCGTCCCTGTTTCTTCGCTTCTTTATAGACATGAGCACGTATATCAATTTCACCAAGGGACACCAGGATCACATCGCTTTTTCTTGCATAATTATTAAGCAGGAAATCCAACTTTCTTCGAAATCCTGTAGTTGAATCATGATTTCGGGCAGTATATGCCAGACATTGACCAAAATGAAAAACTGAAAAAGGATAACCATTAACAACCGGACAAATATTAATATCGCCTGCTGCCCGGCTAAAACTTAGATATTCATTACCGCTAAAAAAATTAACATGTGAATCTCCAACAACTAACACCGTATTATCTCTCAAGTGCCTTACCGCTTCATGCTCCATTTTTTCACTGCAAACCAAATCATAATAACTATCAATATCCGGCATTGCAGAAATCATCCCATAGAGTTCAGCCAGCAGGGAATATACATTCCCATACTGTGATAAATCTGCTGCATACTTAATTTCTCCAACAATCTCCGTTTGCCTGTTCCGAATCCTCTGGAACTGACATTCGGAATAAATTTTGTCCCTATAATCCAGTTCCATGCTGATGCACAGATTAACATCATCCCAATTCATTGACACAAGCTTATCGGGACTATTCAAAGCTAAATCCATCAGTTGCAGCACTAATTTTCCTGTATCCATAATCATCTAACCCTGAGTAAAACCACCTGCTTTAGTGTTTCCTCACACCTATATAATTCCAGTCTGCGTATCATCCAATTCTTCTGGTACTAATTTATCCATCTGTCACTCCACCTCAGCAATACCCATCATCCTAGATTTATATTTTTAGTATTTTTGCAAGCTGAGTTTTATATGAAAACTGTTTCTTTACTTTTTCATAGCCTGCTTTTGCTATTTTTACTCTTTCATTTTCATTTCTCAAATAATAATCAGCTTTTTCCAAAGCCTCCTCTGCACTATGATAAGTAATCATTTCACGGCCATCAATGAAGAAATCATCTATTTCCGGCCGATGAGGAGCCAGTACAAAAGATGAACATCCCATTACATCTAAAATCCGAAGGGGTATCCCCGAAACATTTCCCCTGAATGTCGGACAGAGATTTATCCTGCTGCACTTAAAAACAAGCGGCATCTCCTTATCATAATCCACCTGGCCATGAATCCTGACAGACTTAAGTACTTCCGTTATTCCGCTGGCCGACTCATCTGTATACAAGTGGGTATCGTATTTTTCTGACAGTACTTTCAGCAACAAAAGCCTGTCTAAATGCGTCACATATGTCGCTGTCGCATATATCAGCTGTCTTGCAGTAGGCTGTATATTATCCTTTCCATTATCAGCTAAGGTGCGGCACACCTCCGCCGCCACTCCCGGTGTGATAAAGTCCTTTAGCAGATATTTATCATAACTTTTCAGCTGGAGGTCAGACAATGTTTCAAAAAAGAGCCTCTGTTCATCAGACATCATCTGCATCAGTGCAGGCAAAGTCGAACTATAAAGACTTCCTACCAGGGAAATATCAGCCTCATATGTTCTTCGTTTTTTTTCAGAAAGCCTTACCGCATCCCATTTGTCAGTGTCCACAGCTAACGGCATATAATAAACCGTATCCAGCCCCTGGGATCTCAGTTCTTCCACATCATCCCTTGAGAAAAAATACAGATGATTCGTCGGATAATCCATATATCTGGTATCCGGAAGATTTGGCGGGCTATCATATGACCAGGCAATATAGGGAATTCCATTTTCATAACATACCTTTGATATCAAAGGATGAAAATTCGTTGTCAGCACACAATCACAGTCCGCTTTCTTTAGCATGCCGTCAAAGCCTTCGCAGAATGAATCTTCTTCGTAATTATCCGAATACTGAAGTTTTTCATTCCGTACTCTAATACACTCATGGCCCATGCCCCTGAGATTTCTCTCTATATCATCATCCGTATAGGACCCAAACCAGGTGTAAAGAAGAACTTTCATACATCCCCCGCTATCAACTATTTTTATGGCCGTGTATTTCAAAAAAAGGATTGTCCGCTATTGATATCGGACAAGTATCGTACATAAAGTCGTTCTTCCAGCAACAATATGTAAGACTTAGCTGGTCACGTTTAGAATAGTGATTCAGCTCTTCCCACCAGTCCTGCATCACCTTCCTTAACCGCTCATCATGCAGGTTTCGCAGCAAAAAACCATTCTGTGTCAGGCCGTAATCATGTGGAAAGCCCTCATTTTCATACTGTTCAATCTGCTTTTTGATTTGAACAGGATCTCCCTTCCCATTCTCAATGCACAGCTCCGCCTCCTCATATATATCTGCGTTTATATGGTGATTCAGGCACAACATCGGTTCGCCACTGCTATATAGTCTTATCAGTTCCCTTACGTCCCCGGTTATCTGAATATTTGCATCTATATACAGAGCATAATCATACCCCTCCAGAAATGAATATGGCAGTATCTTGGGCAGCCTTGATAAAAATGCAACATCCAATCCCTCATGATTATCAATCATCCTTACTTCCCAGCCATCTGCAATCAGCCCCGGTGTATCAGTAAATACAATATAATCCATTAACGGATCTACAAATACTGGCGGAATTATATCATCATACCCGCCTGTCAGTACCGTATATACGCAGCCCTTTCCCATAAAAGGATCACGCATTTTACGCTCATGTTGTTCATAATACTTTATCAGCCGCTCTCTGTTTTTCAGGTAATTGTATTCCGGCATGCGCCGAACTACCACCTCCTTGTAGGATTCTGCCAATGCCCCATAGGCCGCCGCTTTATCCTCCGTTTCAATAAGCAGGGCAAGCATTCGTATTGCGGACCTCAGTTCAACTATACTGCTATTTCCTACTGCATCATCTACCATTTCCTGCATAGAGCAGTACAGTACATTTTTATCCAGTCCTATGTTATCAAGCATTTCACCGGCTATCCTTACGATTTCATCCAGCGGCAGTGATGCACAGTCCTCCACTCTTTCCAATTGATCAGCAAGCGTATACAGTTGCCGGGTTATAGATTCATACATTCACACTGTGCCCTTTCTATACTGATTTTATATAGATTATACCAAAAACAATCCAAATAATTAGTCAAGACATTCTTTTTTATGAAAAAACAGATCTTATGATATATAATTACAACTACAAACAAACTGCACAAAATGAAGGTTTACTATGAAACGTATTCTTATAGATTATACATATTACCAGCATGGAACATTTCACGGTGGAGGCGAATATGGTGATACCATAATCCGCAGGCTATTATGTGAAAAAAATGCCCAGTTTGGCTTGTTCTATTATGACAATTTAGAATGTAAGGACGATCTGCTTACAGAGGCCTCTAACGCTAATTGGGAAATATTCTCCATTAGCAGTTTTAATGAACTTCCGGAACTGATAACTCAGTACGGATATGATACTTTTTTTTCACCGCTTCCGTATCAGGCCGATCGACAGGGGGTTATTCTCCCCCCACAGGTAAATTACATTGGTACATATCATGGTCTTAGGCAATTAGAGCTAACAGATTACTCCGGAATAATGAAGGGGGAATATTTCGGTCTTAATGACACGGGAACTATTAATGAATTAACCGACTTCTATGGCACCCTAATAAAAAATGCTTCAAAACGTAAAATAATAACCGATTCCCGCCACTCTAAATACAGTCTTTTGAAATACTATCCATTTTTAGAAGACAATGAGGTTGAAGTTCTGTACCCTCCGATGAAAAAGAAGGGTGTAATAAACAGTGATGAGGATGCTGTTTTATCTGCACTGCAGGTCACAACGAATTACTTTTCGCTTATGGTTAGCGGTAATATTTATTATAAAAATGTTCTTAGGGCAGCCATTGCCTACGATCATTTTTTCAGCAGATGTCCCGACCGTGTCGGCGGTGATTACAGGGTAATCATAACAGGGATAGACACCCCTGATTCGATACTCAGCCAGGTTGCTAACAAAACAAGGTTCATCATTCTTCCCTATTTATCTGCAGAACTCTTAGAGATACTGTATAAAAATGCCCATACATTTGTCTTCCCTTCTTTTAATGAAGGATTTGGATACCCCCCCCTTAGAAGCAATGCACTACCATGTTCCCTGTCTATGTTCAGCTTCTACCTCACTCTGCGAAATCCTTGGAGAAATGGCAATATATTTCAATCCGCTTTTTGTCGGAGAAATAGAAAACCGAATACTTCAAAGTTTTTCTGATGAGATCAGAGATGAATACAAAAGAAAAATAGATTTAAATATCGGAAAAATAACCCAAAGACAGCAAGATGATCTTGAAAAATTAGTAACGATCATTACTTCGTAATTCTTATGATCCGCTTAATCAAACTATAACGGTTCTAAACGGGTGTAGTTTCTCATTTATTAATTAAATCACAGAACTCTTTAATTCTCACTGACCAGGAATGTTTATTCATTGCATTATAAAAACCTTCTAACGCAATGGCTTCCGCTTTCGTTCTGTCATCGAGCAATCCATAAACGCGATTCACCATATCATCAAGATAATTCAGATCAAAAACTACGATATTTTCGCCGTTTCTGAAATTCTTGCTTATATAGCTTGATGAATCCGTCACACACACAGCACCGTTTAACATACTGTTTGCAATTCTTTCTGTCATCCCCCCCTTATGCCCGGAAAAAACATTAAGCGACATTAAGCTTTTTGACATAACATTAAGTCCACCTCGGTATGATACCCCCGGATGTATATGTATTCTTCTACCATCAGCATACGGTGCCTTTTGCCAACTGCTTGAAAAAACATCAATCTCAATTCCCGCATCAATCAGTTTTTTTATCACCAGTTCCCGCCTGTAACTGTCCACCGCTGTAACTACAGGATAAAACAATTCAAACAGATACAGCACTTCACTTTGTGAAAGGTCCAGACCCTTGTCGGCAATCATCTCGAAAATAGACGCCCCTGCATCCAGCTGTGCATGTGACAGCAAAAAATCAAAATAATCTAAAGCAAGGTTCATAACAGCTTCATCGCCAACATTCAGGTTCTGCAGTATTTCCCTATAATCATTGTACCGGCCGACAAAAGAAACATCAAATTTTCTATCAGGAAAAAAATCACCGTTAAATTTATTATTATCATAATGCCTTAGTGCATTTGTTCCCATGCTCCCCGCTAACGGAAAAAGTTTTACCCGGATACCTGCATAATTTTTTTTTATAAAATCCACATAATACTCATCATGATATAAATATGTGACATTCTGAAGTTTATTCATTAGGCAGGATCTATATAGTGCAGGCGAATCAAACATTATATTAAATTTTGGAACATCCGTAATATCCCCCAAAAGAGCATCTGCTGCCTGACCGTCTACGGACATTGAAAAAAAACCGCTTTGAAATGTGACTATAGCGTCAAGTTCTTTATTTTTGCATAACCTAAGAGCATCCTCATATCCCATAAGGAATTCATACTCCACCTCTTCTCCTGATTCAGTTAATGCTTCAGCAAAATCCTCAGAAATAGAACTGAGGACACCGCCGGTCATCTCACATGCCCCAGACACCACCGCAATTTTTTTCATTATATCCAGTCCTCTTTGTACCTGCTGTTGCAGATTCAAACAGCATAAAGTACATAATCCATAGTCATAAGTCCCCTGTTTACACCATAATACCTTATATAGAATCTGTAATCTTCCCGAATGCTATGTATTAATTCCGGAATCTCCCACATATGCTGATAGTTATGATAAAGTGAAATTGTGAGAACAGGCTTGTCATTTTTGATGTGGTTAACAGCCCCACTTATGGCATCAAGCTCTGCTCCTTCTATATCCATTTTTATAAAAGTGATTTTTTCCTTTATATCCTTATCTATTGTAGTCAGCCCCACTTCAGCACTTTGCCCCGGCACCGAAGCACTATCCTCCGAATTCGTTACCGCCTTTAACGAGAAATCTCCTCCTTGAACATTTCTCACAACGATTGTGTCTTTATCATTTTCCAGCGAGCTTACCCCGACATTTTTGAAAAAAATGCCCTGATATTCATTTAGTTTCTTCCTCGCTATTTCAATATTAACAGGAACCATTTCATAAAGATAAATGCTCTTATAATTAGGACAATTTCTAATAAAGAGTTCTGCTGTATCTCCGTCACATGCACCGCAGTCCACAAAAACCTCATCTTTATCAAAAAATCTTCCTAAAATATCTATATCAAAATAATCATCAAATATCTCATCCCGCATACCATCGACCAAAGACAGGTCCCGCGTCAGCCAGAATCTCAAAACCCTGTATAATATTGTCTTTGATCTGTAATCTTCAAGGCAATCATAAAGCCACCTTATCCTCTCGGCATTATGCACTATAGCACTTACCGCTCTCTCGAAGTGTTCATAATCCTTCCGGAACGGATTAAATTCTCCCCAAAGATGCCTTAAGGAATGATACAGGTAAGCCATCCTTTCATAATTATCCCTGTCTTCATCCTGCATTCTATTTATTCTCTCAATAAGCCGTTCACAGAGCTTATCCTCACCGGATCTTTTAACAGTAAGAATCATTCTTTCAAATTCATAGTCTACTGTATTGTTTATTTGCTCAAGGCGGGAAATATCCGTTTCTGTTGCTACTATCCATTCATTTAATGCCAAAGAATTTCTATCCGTGCATAAACTATTAACTGCATCAGAGCAAATGTCGCACAGTATTTCCTTATCATATACTAGCTGTGCAACGGTATTCATAACGATGCCAAGGTTATTTATAAGCCCTTCTGTGCTATCTGAATACCTGTTTGGTTCAAACAGAGCAGTACTTTCCCTTAACAAAGTTAGCATTTCATTAATCTCACTTTTATGGAAATCCATATGGCTAAAACTCCATTATCTGCGTTTTTTTCCCCTCTATAAGCATATCAAACAGATCGTAGCACTCAAGGGATCCATCCGCTACAGCCAATACCAGCTGCCAGAATTCAGCCTGTCTGTCAATTGATGGAGGAATAGGGTAGACATCCGGAAGATCACAGGGGAAAGGAACAAAACAGACTTTCTTTTTAAACGGAAGATAATGAAAAGCCGCCACTTCCTCTTTGTCATCCGTAAACATCATTATTAAAATATTATCTGGGTTCAGCCTTCCTAAACGTTTATACCATATTGATGCAGCATCTTCCGGATCCGAATAATGATTCATATGCAGTATGGCATCGCCTATACTGAATACCGGATACTCCTTCGTGCCTTCCTTTTCCATTTTTTCAAAAACCACTGGTTTAGATAAATGTCCGTACAGGTCTGACACAAATCTTAGAAATGAATCATTATGCTGAAACATATTGATTGTAGGCGAAAGAAAAGGCAGACCCAAAAGGTGGTACAGCATTCCGGCTGCACAGTTACTTGATATTATCGACAGATTAGATTCGATCAGTGCTTCGTATCTTTCAACAGAAAATCCAGAAAGGCACACAACCTTATCCGGCAGGATACAGCGACGTTCCATACTGGCAGCATTCTCCAAAAACCTGACAGCCTGGCTCCTGTTTACGCTGTCATCTCCCAGTACCAGAATATAGTCATATACAAGACAGTCTAATGATGCTCCTCCCATAGTCACTATCTCCGAAATTCCGTAACCATCAGCCGTCTGTTCAAGCCGCATATCCCCAACTATCTCGAGAGTACCATACTCTTTTTCAAGGATATCGAGGCATCTCTGAAGCTCCGGAGTTTCTTCAGTGCACCTGCATAGTATAATTTTCCTGCTGGCCGATTCTGCATGTTCTGATTCAAAAAGTTCGTGAATTTCTGACCGGAAAATCTCTAAGCCAAAGTTGTTTTCATAAACCTGTCTTGCCTGCATGGAAATATTTTCATATATTTCAGAAGAAATATTACTAACAGCACTTTCTATTACTTCGGTCAGCTTTTCATCATCCCCTGCCAGGAAAAACAATGCACTCTCGCCGTCTTTTAGGAAATCCGTCACACCGCAAATATCGGATATTATGCAAGGGGTTCCCAGCATCATGGCTTCTACCGCCACCGTCGGCATCGGTTCTTTCCTGGAGGGTATTACCATATAATCAGAACCAGCAATAATCCTTAGCATTACATCATGGGGCACGCTGTCATGGCATTCAACACATTCAAACTCTTCTGCCAGTTCAGCAACCGGAGAATAGACGGACATATCCACTTCGGAACGGTCTCCAAAAAAATGGAAAACACATTTATCCCGTAACGATTCGGGCAGCCGCCGTATCGCACTGCACAGTATATCCTGTCCTTTAACATATGCATATACACCTATACATATAAAGGATATTCTTTGACTGCTCCTATCACTACTCTTCTGGGGGATGTTCATTATTTCCGGCACATAGAACGGAAGCAGTCCCACTTCCTGATATCCCGCCATCTTCGTCAACAGCCGTACAGTCACAGGGCTGACGCCATAGACTCTGACCACATCCTTTATTTCATCCCACGACGGTAAAGCTTCCCTGTAATATTCAAAATAGTTTTCATGTTCATGTATCCACCATACAGTATCCGTCCTAGCTTCAACGCAGAGCGGTATAATCTCACAGCATACTAAGGTATTGACTACTATAGTGTCAAATTTCTTCATTATCCCGATCATCTGATCTCCCAGCACGGATAGATTCGGGATTATGCTCAGATCCACTCCGCTTTCTTCCCAGTCTTTTCTGGCAGGTCCGTCTGATAATGATATGACAGCAACTGCATGACCATACTCTCGGCAGCACTTTATCATGTCCAACAGAACATTCGGTGCCCCGGTCCTTGTAAGCTGATGTGTAATGAATAAAATCTTTTTTATATGCATCAGTCTTTCCCTTATTTATTCTAAAAACAGGTCTGGAACCTCTAGTCCCCTGCTCTTATACCATAAATGCAGCTTTTTTTCCTGTTCGCCGTAAAAATTCTCATGTTCCTCATACTTTTGTGGAATCATGTAATCCTCTCCATACCACGACTTCAGTATTTCATCATAGCCTGACGGACAATTAATCTCGATATCCTCAAACGGGAGAGTTACGATATCATCTATCCACTTACGCATAAAAAGGTAACGTTCTCCCCATGTAAGGCAACCGGCGATTGCAACATGATCAGTTACAACATCAAAATACATGGCTGCTATCTGATCGGCAAGAATCAGCATAGGAACCTTCATCGGCTGGTCTCTGACATAATCCATTCCTGTCAAATTTGATGACATATCTATAAGTTTTTTCAATTCATCATCACAATCTGCATATGTCATACCGTCTTCCAAAGCCTGTGCCGCCACAGATGTATATGAATAAACAGCTAAATAATCCTCCCTTGCTCCTGTATCATCTGGAATGTTGTCGTATACAAATATATCAACACCAGCTGGATAGGGACATCCATGATTTTTTTCTAACCACTCCGGTGCCGTATTAATCTCACTGCAGTTGTAAATGCAGAATGTAAGCTTTTTTATATTACTGTCCCTGTCAAGATTATAAGAATACCATTCCGGCAACTCTTTTCTTGCATAACGCTTAAATTTCTCGAAATCAAGCCTTTTCATACCTATGTCTAGATCGTCATCCCACGGAATGTAACCATTGTGCCTTACAGCCCCCAAAAGCGTTCCCCAGTCCGCAAACCACTTAAGGTCGTGCCTTTTACAAATTGCATCCACTTCACGCAGCACATCCAGCTGCACAGCACGTATTCGCTGAAGCATCGGCCTGACATAATAACCGTCTATATTCTTCCCAACGTATTCTTCCACAAAAGCTCCTTATATGTTAATTAAACCAAATAATGTATTACAAGCCCCTGTATATTTCCGGACAATGTATCCCCTGCGTTTCAAACATCTCAAGCATATGGGCATGTGCTCTCGAGTAATACGGATAATCGTGAGATCCTGCGACTCTTCTTGGAATCATATAATCATCCCCAAATTCAGCCTTCAGCACACTATCATAGCCAGCGGGACACGGAAAAAACATTCCCTCAAATTCAAGCTCCACAATGTCCTCAAACCATTCCTTCCGAAACACCTTTCGCTCATCTTCTATGTAGTATCCCCAAGTCGTCAGCAGATCCGAATCCTCTGATGAATACATTCCGCCTATCCGATCTGTTAGCTGCCATAAATGATTACGAATCCCATCATTATTTACCGGTTCCACACCTAACATATCACAAAGCTGAAGATAAAGGCCCATTTTTTCTTCCTGAGAAAGATCAGGATTATCCCATTCCTGTCCCAAAACATTCGCGGAAACCATTAGTATCCGCATATCACTTAGCATTTTTTCATCCCGTGGCAGATAGTTCAAAGTAAAAATATCCAGTCCTGCCATAAAAGGGAAAAGCCAATATTTCTTTAGAAAATCTTCCTGCAAGCAATAACTGTTCCTTGTATTAACCAGCCGATACGCTAAGTTATCATATTCCGCATCAGTGAAAGGTGTTATAAGTTCCATTCCCACCCTATTAAAATCATCTACTGCCAAATTAGTCAGTCTGTCAATATCCTCTCTCAGCATCCAGATATCTATATCATCATCCCACGGAATAAATCCCTTATGCCTAACAGCCCCTAACAATGTTCCGTATGCCAAAAAATATTTGACGGAATATTTTTTACATACAGCATCAAAGGACTCCAGTACCTCCATCTGTGCCGCCCAGCAACGTTTCATCATTGACGAAACTTCAAATCCTTCTATTTTTTCACTATTAAAATAATCAGCCTGATAATTCATTATCTAACCAAATTTGATTTGTTCAGTATCAATAAATCCCAAACAGTTTCTGCATACAGACTTCCAAATTAATGGTAACATTTTTTTGAACAAGTTCAAGCTGATTTACGCATTCTTTGAATGAATTTATAAAGTAAAAGGGCTGTCCTTTCGGACAGCCCTTTCTTTGGTAGCTTTGTTTAATTGATGGTTGTTTATCAGCCAAGCAGTGAAAGAACATTCTGGTTGGACTGATTTGCCTGAGCCAGCATCGAAGTACCTGCCTGAGCCAGGATGTTGTTGTTTGAGAAAGCAACCATCTCGGAAGCCATATCCGTATCACGGATCTGGGACTCAGCTGCAGTAGTATTCTCTACTACGTTGTCAAGGTTCTTGATTGTGTGCTCAAGTCTGTTCTGAACAGCACCAAGGTCAGCTCTCTGTGAAGAAACCTTTGCCAAAGCATCCTTAATGGTGCTTATAGCGATCTGTGCCTTTGAATTGTTTGAACCGGATACAGAAACATTGTTAATTCCGATTCCTGAAGCGCTCATCTTAGCAATGCTAATCTTGATGAACTGGCTCTTTTCTGCACCAACCTGAAGGTTCTTGCCTGTGAACTTACCGTTAAGCAGGTTCTTCTCATTGAATGTAGTTGTTGTAGCTACGCGGTCGATCTCGCTCTTAAGAGCCTGAACTTCCTGATTGAGGTAGCTACGATCAGCAGTTGTCATTGTGTCGTTAGAAGCCTGGTTTGCGAGAACGTTCATTCTCTGAAGCATATCATGAACTTCTGTCAGAGCACCTTCTGCTGTCTGCACGCAAGAGATACCATCCTGTGCGTTGCGGCTTGCCTGTGTTAAGCCCTTAACCTGACGGCGCATCTTCTCACTTATAGCAAGACCTGCTGCGTCATCAGCTGCTCTGTTAACTCTGTAACCTGAAGATAACTTCTCGGTTGACTTAGCCTGAGAGCTGGTCGTAAGACCTAACATTCTGTTGCTGTTCATTGCTGTTAAATTGTGCTGTACTACCATAACTTTTTCCTCCTTGAAAATGTTTTGTTTGCGACCTCCGTGCCGCAGTTATTAGTGGTTTGGGATCCTTTCGAACCCCTTGTATTAAATATATCGGAATTAACTTCCAATACTTAATACCATTTTTAAAATTTTTTAAAAAATTTTTCTGCCCGAATTCTCACTCGGTACACTTAAATACTACCAAAGAAAAACCGATTTTTCAAGTTCTTTTTTGTATATTCTTACAAATACATGCCATTTTTGTAAACTGTCAGGGCTGAACCATCATTACCTTACAATAATCCTCCGTCTTATCCCTCATTATTCTAAACCCTTTTTCCAGTTCCTTAATCTTCAAGCGGTGGCTTATCAGCCTTTCTGGCGTTATCCTACCCGACCCCATTTTTTCAAGTACATAATTCCAGTCATCAGCCGCTCCCCCCGCAGGAACTGACTGCCTAAATACTGAATTCCATATTCCACTTAATGTCAGCTGTTTTCTCAGTATCTCCCAGTACTCATTCCTTGAAAATGCCATATCAGAATGGGGATTTCCCACAAGAATGATTTTACCGCCTGGGCTGACGCACTGTAAACCGTATGTAACGCTCTCGTTACGCCCCACGCATTCGAAATATACATCTACCCCGCCACCTGACTTATCCTTCAACCATGCCGGAACATTTTCCGAACGGCTGCTGCAGAAACAATCTTCTGAAATCCCCAAAGACATAACACGGGACTTCTGCGTATCCTTATTTCCGATCGCATATATCCTTTCACACCCCATTTCCCTTAGCAGCATTATGACCATCATACCTATCGTCCCCAGGCCGCAGACGGCAACAGACAGCTTTTCAACGGTATCTGCTCCAGCAAATTCCAATCCTGTCCGGACTGCATTCGCCGCCACTGCCATAGGTTCCAGCATGGCCGCAGCCTCAAAGCTCACGTTATCCGGCAGTTCCAAGAGATTAGAAGCCGGTGCCGTCACATACTCCGCAAAAGCCCCGTCCCGCCGCGATCCTACATAATCATAGCTTCCACACATATCCGACATTCCCTTTAGACATGCACTGCATTTTCCGCAGGGGATTTTAGGATAAACCGCTACTCTTTTTCCTGTCCACGTATCGGGCACGCTTTCACCCACGCTCTCTACAACAGCAGAGAACTCATGCCCAGGTATTAAAGGCATCCGATGAGCTCCTGTATCATATATTCTCGGTATGTCAGACCCACATATGCCAGCTGCCCGAACCCGCAGAAGTACTTCCCCCGTCCCCGGTTCGGGAATTTCAACATCCTCATACCTTATGTCTCCTATATCATGCAGGACCCACGCTTTTGCCATCTTTCATATGCCTCCCTGTTCTTTTCAGTAAAACTCCATTATCCTTCAAACTCTGTCATATCAAGAAAACGCTTTAAATCTTCTGCCGTAGTCACCTTATAATTCTTCTCGTCTCCTTGCACCATGACAATATCCATGCCATTCATAACCGCAGGTTCGCTGGCTCCGTTTATCTGCTTTATCCTGTCAGGCAGCAATGCTATATTTGCTTCATAATACGGCCTGAATCTAAAAAGCTCCGGTGCCTGTCCTGCAAAAACCGTACTCCGGTCTATCAGTTTGGAAATCTTTTTTCCATCATCACTGATATATACCGTATCCTTCATCGGCAGTACCGGCATCACTCCTTCATGCTCTGCTATAGCTTCGTAACAAGTATCCAGGAGCCTGCCCATAAGAAACGGCCTTGCCGCATCATGGATAAGCACAGTATCTACAATAGGTATATCCGCCGCATCAACACCTGCATTGCCAAGCAGTTCCCGCATGCCGTTTAAAGCCGACAGCTGACGGTTCTCTCCCTGAGATGCAAAACAGGTTATTTTGCTGGCATCCAACCCTGCAGAATCAGCTTCAGCTAATATGTCATCCCGCCAGGCAGTGTCCGCCACAACACAGATGCAATCTATATGCAGGCATTCAGTCAGTGCCTTCAGTGCATACGTTACCATCATATATTTTCCGGCTCTTA
>CAMOJK010000013.1 GCA_946616835.1 uncultured Lachnospiraceae bacterium | reverse complement strand
CCGAACCAAGCGCTAATAAAAACCACATAGTGATACTCCTTCAAATCCCAATTTGAATTATTCTATCATGAGCAACACAAATGTAAAAAGGGAGTTTAATTTTATAAGATGTTATATGCGTAGAGATATTTGTTGTTATTGCCGATACTGGAATGGCGATAGAAAAATAGATTCCGACAGACGACTATGGATAGATCCCGATATAAAATGTGAATGCATTGTTCAAAATGGGCCCGGTGATAGTAAGATACATCTTCCAGATGATATGGCCTGTAAATTCTATAAATTACTTGATTTAGAAGAAGTATGGATATATGTGAAAAAATAGATATTAGCTACGATTTCTTCACACATGACATCGTATTTTATATTTAATATGTTCAAAAAAATGTACATTTGATATGATTATAATGTGAATATAACAAAGTTTTATCACGAATAAGGAGGCTAACGATGAATGAGATGAACAATATTTTCAAGTACGCAACAAAAGAACTGTCTCAGGATGCTGTAATATGCTGGCTTCTGAATTGGTATAACTATCCAAGTTCGGATCTTCACGGTTTAGCTATTGATATGATAAAACTCTTGGGAGTTACTGATATTGAAAAAATACAAAAAATAGTGATCAAACAACAAGTATACAAGGCTGACATCGTGGTGGCTTTGCATGGGAAGAATCAGTTATTGATAATTGAAGACAAGGTATACTCTTCTGAGCATGATGAACAGATAAAGAAATATGCTGACTATTTCAAAGAGTTAGAGCATCAGAAACTTGCAGATGATGAAATTGATGAACCATATGATATTAGAACTATTTATTTCAAAACTGGATTTCATTATGACGATGACCAGAGTGTTACTGCGGATGTAAAAGTAGATTCACATATGTTTTTTAGTGTTATTTCTAACCAACAATACCGGGGAAAATCGGAAATACTTGATGCTTTTATAGAGCACTTGCATGGGATAATGGATTATTACAAGACGCATGGCGATTATTGTAAAGAGGAAAATCTTAATTGGCATAGTATAGCACAGTACAATCTAATGAGAGCCGTTTTTCCAAAAGAAATGTGGAATAAGAAAAATGAGGTTTATAAGGTTAAGCTGGGATCTAGTAGAGGTAAGCCCTGGGCCGAAACAAAAATATGTGAGGATATGAGACACGTTGGATCTAAGGATATATATTGCATATTTTGGCGTGTTGATTCTGATATTGAAGGGCCATATCTTTCATTGAGATTATACGATTGGTTTGATAAGCAGGATAAATCGGCAGCTAATAGACATGTTGAATTATATGAAAAGTATATTCAATTATGTGAGAAGGTGATTTCGGATTTAGATGGAAAAATAAATATAAGTTGGAACGATGTGAAGGACGGATATCGTGGGAATTACTTTGAATCATCACTTTTAACTTTTCACTTAAGAGGCTATATAGAAAACTGGCCTGAAAAGCACGATGCTCTGATTAATGATGTAAATTCGATTACTAAGGCTTTGATTAATGAAATTCAGGACAAATAGGGGATAAATTTATGTACGCAACTGGAAATAAAAAAATGCTTAATATGCTTATATTGGAAATACTCAGGGAGTATACTGATGAAGAGCATTCATTAACGCAGCAGGAAATCCTTAAGCTGCTGGAACAGAATTATGGGATGGAATGTGACAGACGCTCTGTGAAAAACAACATTATATACCTAAAAGAGCTGGGCTATGATATTTCTATGGATAAAGGATACCGGATACTTTCAAGAGAATTTGATGATGCTGAATTGCGTATATTGATTGACAGCGTTCTGTTTTCCAAATCAATATCTTCGCGTCAGTCCAAAGCCCTGATTGAAAAGATAAGAGGGCTTGCAAGCAAGTATTTTAATGCAAAGGTTTCACATGTTTGTAATCTGCCAGATCTTAACCGTACAGTTAATAAGCAGGTCTTATATTCGGTAGATACCATTAATGACGCCATTTCGGGCAAGAAAAAAATCAGTTTTATCTATAACAGCATTGGAGTGGATTTCAAACTTTATCCCAGGCGAGAAGAACCATATATCGTAAATCCCTATCAAATTGTTGCAAACAATGGCAGATTCTACTTAATCGGGAACTATGACAAATATGATAATGTGGCTCACTTTCGCATTGACCGGATGACAGATGTTCATAAATTAGAGTCCAAGGTTAAACCGATGAAGTCGGTACCAGAGTTAGAAAATGGTCTGGATTTGCCAAAACATATGGCTGAGCATGTGTATATGTTTAGCGGTGAAAGTATTGCTGTGGAAATGAAAACTACGCCGGATATGATGACTGAGTTGGTGGACTGGTTTGGAAACGATTTCAGGCTTATCGAGAAAAGCGAGGATTCCATTGTTGCAAGGGTAAAATGCAACAGATACGCAATGCGTTATTGGGCTCTTCAATATGGTCCTTATGTTGAGATTCTAAAGCCGGAGTCGCTTAGGAATCAGCTAAGGGAAGATATTGAGAAGATGGTAGAAAAATACAAATAAAGCATAAGTTAAAACAATTATGGAGTTCATTTTGTTGAAATATACTACGAACGGAACTAAAATAATATCATGGTTAGGAAATTAGCATGTATGCTTATAGATTTGGGGATTTTAGGTGTATATGATGCTTTTGAGAGTTGAGTATCAATAAAAAGAAAAATACATGTCTAATATAATACTTATTTCGGGGGTGACTTGATGAAAAAAATGGGATACCCAGACAGACCGGTAGCAAATATCACAGAGGATTTGTTTAATGTCGAGGTATATGTAAATGCTCTCTGCAGCTTCATAAGGAGCTGCGAGACACCTATGACCATTTCTATCCAAGGGGATTGGGGAAGTGGAAAAACAAGTATGATGAACATGATGAAGGCTAACATGCAAGGTTCTGTATGGCCAATCTGGTTCAACACCTGGCAGTTTTCCCAGTTTGATATGGGTAATTCATTAGCTTTCTCGATGATGGATGTCATTTTGAAGGGGTTAGACTGTAAGGCAGATGTAAGAAAGAAGATAATTAGCGGTCTTGTAGGTTTTGGAAAACGCGTAATTCGAAACGTGTCGGATTATACTTTGGGAGGGGAGATTACAAGCGTAATCACTAATACACTGGATTCGGATCCGGTGGAGGTAGATTTCGCTTCCGAAATAACAGAGTTAAAGGATAAATTTGTAGAGGCGGTAAGATCAAAACTAGAAAAGGAACATCGAGACAGGGTTGTAATTTTTGTAGATGATTTGGATAGATTGCAGCCGGCAAAGGCTGTGGAACTTCTTGAAGTGCTGAAGCTGTTTCTTGATTGTGAACAATGCGTATTTGTTCTTGCTGTTGATTATGAAGTGGTAACTTCTGGTATTAGACAAAAATATGGAGATGATGTTTCAGTAGAAAAAGGAAGAAGCTTCTTTGACAAGATCATTCAGTTACCCTTTAAGATGCCGGTTGCCAGCTATGATATTCATAGGTATGTAAAAGGGATGATGGAACGCATAGATGTTGCTACTGATGAGAGAGAGGTAGATTTATTCTTTAATTTGATTAAAACATCAATAGGATTTAATCCTAGAAGCATGAAACGTATGTTTAATACATATGAACTGCTTGACATAGTTACAGAATCCACAGTAATTAACATTGAAGATTCGGATCGGAAAAGAGTGCTATTTGCCATAATATGTGCCCAGATGTGCTATGAAAAGCTTTATTTGTATTTTACATCGACGAGAGTGGATGAGGATACATTTTCTTCTTTGCAAGATGCAAATACATTGGAGGCATCGCTGCGTGAGATTTATGGTGTTGGATCAGATGATGAAGAGACGGAAGAGATATATCGATTAAAGGAGTTTATTCCGTACTTCATACAAGCACTACAGGCTGACGATAATAACTGTCTTTCGGAGAAGGAACTTGATATCTTTAGGGCTATATTAAGGTGCTCAATTGTTACTTCTGTAAATGCAAAAACGGAAGAATCCGATTCTGGCTCCAAGGACTGGGATTACAGAAATAAGAATAAAGATATTGTAAAGATAACGGCAGAAAAACTGAAGGATATTGGGAAGTTTACTCCTTGGATGCCGAGAAAAGCACGTGCAGGAATTAAATTTTCGGATATTTCCGGATGGTACACATGGACTACTGAAGCGGGTTTTGATTGTACATTGGAGTATTACCTTTCTAGAATAAGCGAATACATAATAGGTGTGAGTTTTATTCTTACACTTAGTCAGGGAAAGGGCCAGGAGGAGATGTTTTTTGAGATACTTGGTTCGAATCCGCTAAATCTAGATAATTCTCCGCATAAAGAAGATTGGGGGAAATATGCATATACAAATGTTTTGCGTATCAATGCAAGTGATTCTAGTGCATCGGATCAGATAGCGGCTGTTACACGAAATGCATATATTTCAGTAAATGAGACTATTGCGGCTCATAAAAACAATAAATAAAGGAGGGTGGAAAAAATGCGTCAGGATTTAAAGAATAATAGGAACCAAAAGATTGGATCAATTGATACTCAGCTCAATGGAAAATCAATAATCTATAATAAAATGGGGGCAAAGATAGGAGAAATTAGGCCCAATGGTCATAGGCTTATAGCTTTTGATAAGCTTGGAAGAAAGATGGCATTCTGGGACGAGAATACGGATATAACTTATGAACCTAACGGCCGCAAAATTGCTAAAGGAAACCTGCTAGTAGGACTGTATTTCCAGGACTAAATGCATAGACAATCCGCAAAGGGTACGTAATAGTGCCATTTGAAAATTGTTTTTATAAATAGTTTTCATTTTTACAATGGACAATGCGATAGGACAAATGCCTAAATCGCTTTGTCCATTTTCTTTTGAAAAAGAACAAAATGTACATAAAAATGCACATCTATATTGATAATATTGGGGTAGAAGCAAATTTGGTGATTACGATATTGTCGTATATATCTGGATAATCCTGATGATTTATTGCTTCTATGTGAATGGACTTACAGAGAGTTATTACAAGAAAGGAAGGTTGTTATGAAAAAAATGGATCAAATTAAAAGAATACTGGTTTTGATGTGTTGTTGCATGTTTCTTTCGGGGTGTGTTAGAAGCAAGGCAGAATGGACAATACACGCAGATGGGACTAGTGACGCTAACATCTTATTTGCAGAAAGCGGTTCACTTATAGACGATGATGATTTAAGTGGTTTTGTTCAAAAAATGGAACAAGCTGAAAAAGAAGGCTGGACATGTGAGAGATATGAGGAAGAAGGTTATGTGGGGTATACGCAGAGTATACAGGGGAAAAAACTGTCTGACCTGGCCGAAAATTTTAATGCAGGCGACAGTGATATAAGCATAGAAAAAATTGGAACCATATATACAATAGATATGAAAGTATTGGATGATGATCAACTAGATTCTCTAGAATCATATGGAAGTGCTATAAAGAGTAGCGGCGGATATATTAAATTTGTAATAACGTTACCGCAAAAAGCAATAGAGAGTAATGCGACATCAGTATCTTCGGATGGTAAAACATATACTTGGGATTTATTAGATATGGAGGATGATACCATTCATATTAAATTCAGTTTAATAAATCCTGTACCAATTATAATTATTCTGTGTGTACTGATATTATTGGCTATTATTGTGGTCATTGCGATTGTTGTATTTGTGGTTATGGCAAAAAAGAGAAAGAATAAAGTTAAGAGCCGTGAGAATGTTGAAACATTTTCTTCAGTTCAAAACAGCAATAACTCTTCTGCAAATGATTCTACTGAAGCGTAAGAAATAAAAGAATGTAGAATAATGGTAGATAGCAAAAACGGCATCCGGAGAGTGGATGTCGTTTTTGTTGATCATACACATTTATGTTGTTTAATCTACCTTACTCCTCGCTCAAGCTAAAATCTCCGACTTCAATATTTGAATCCGTATCAATGCTTATGGGTGCAGATACAATGATAGCCTGCTCATAGTCCGGCATAGGGATATCCGTGCAAACATAACCGGAAGGGGCAGTCAGATAAGGCACTCCATCCTTAAATTCTATTCTGACAACATCTGACCATACCACACTTTCAACATCCGTTTCTTTATAATCTTCTGCGTCGAGTGTTACGGAATAGTCTGTATTCTCATTTTCGTTTGATGCAGTGAATGTAACCTGCTTTGAATCCTTATCATAAGAATAACTTACTCTTTCTTCGATCACTGCTGTAAAATAGTCACACTCGTATTTTGTGACCTTGTAATCATCTCCGTCTTTCTCAACAATACAAAGTCCGTAAAGAGATACGCCTGTTCCGGTTCCCTCACATTCTGCGATGAGATATTCATCTTCGCCGTCACCGTCTGCATCAGTCTTTGCAATTGAAGGACCATACACGCCCATGGCTATATCCACCGGAATTTCTTCGTCTCCGTCTACGATATAGGATTCCATTTTGTCATAATCCTGCAGGATATAGACTGATCCGTCTTCTGAAAGAAAGATATCCCCTGACTGTTCATCAGTATTATCTTCTAAAGATTCCGTATCATTTTCTTCAACAGCATCATCAGCTTCCCCTGAATTTTCTTCGGAAACTGCTTCCTCTTTATTATTCTCTGTGTTATCTTCTGTGATTTCTTCGCTTTCTTCCAATGTTGCTTCGTTTGTCACATTATCATTGGCACAACCGACACATAAACACGAGATCATTAATCCACCTGCAATACTGCTTAAAAACTGTTTCTTTCTCATAATCTTCATCCTCTTTTCATCTGTTCCATGAATGTTCATTACACAGCGTAGCATTTTACCACATATTTCATAAAAATTAGAAACTGTTTACAAATATAATGCCGTTTCAGATTCACAGAAACAACAAGAACTGGCAGTTGACAAATCCGGTGATGATTCTATACTTGTAAATATTTAGAATAGCCTGAAGTCCCCGCTGTCCTAAACTTTGCTGTACGGTATCAAAATATGATGCCGGTCATTTTAACAGGGAGGAAAAAACTATGAAAAAAAGAACTGTTAAACTCATCAAACTTATTGCTTTAACATCTGCCACAGCATGTTTTGCTCTTGCAGGCTGCAGTTCTGATAATGGGAATGTTGCAGAAACTGAGATAGCAGAAACTGAAACAGAAGAAGCTGAACAGACTGATGAAGCAACTGTGGAAGCAACCGAGGAACCCACACCGGAGCCGACAGCTACACCTACACCTGAACCTGAACCCGAAACATGGTTTGAGGAACAGGGGCTGACTGTTACACCGCAGGGCGAATTTAAATTACAAACCCAGTGGAATTACTGGGGCGGACCTGATTACGAAGAATCCGCCAGCAAAAAACCGGGTGATGAGGTTACCATAACTGTTAATTCAACTGTCACGGAAACAACTGACGGAATGGAAGACGGTTACAAGAAAGTAGTCGCGGAGTTTGAATATGACTGGAGCAAGTTTTTCTTTTCATACGAGCCGATCCTTTCATATGATCCCGGTCTTGGAAGCGTAAAGCCTTCCGTATGGATCAGCGCTTTTGACCGTTATACCGGTACCTCTTTTGAGCCCGGCGATGTTGTTATCCCTATTGAATATGAGGGCGAAACCTATGATGTAAACTGCGGATTTGAATGGGGTGCAGATTATGACTATGATGAAGGCCGCCTGATAAACACCTGTACCGTTACCGTTGTCTGTCCGGTTGATTATGATGGTACCGTTTTCGATATCGGATGCGGTACTAAATACAGTCCCGAATTAGGGGTTAATGATGACGAGCCCTATACAAGTATCGACTATTCAACACCTGTAAAAGTGGATGTGTATCCTTTCTTCACCGACACCGACCATCCTCATTTGTATTTCAGCAGCAGCGACAAGTAAGATCCGGCCTGCTCATAACGATACCAAATACAAACGCGGGAGATGACTTTCCCAAATGAACATAAAAAGCTGCATCATTTTCGGTGCAGCTTTTTGATACGCAGATATTGTTTGATTCTATTTTAGACCCTGCATGTATTTATCCATATCCTCAGCAATCTGCTTGGACACAGCGACGGCAGCTACTACTGTCTTGGCACCGGTTACTACATCCCCGGAAGCGAAGACGCCTGGCATGGTGGTTTCGCCGTGTTCGTTGGTTTCCAGAGTACCGCGCTGATTTTTCTTAAGCTCAACATCCTTGTGCAGATTGTCCTGCGGCACCTGTGAAATTGCGATTATTATGCTGTCAGCAGGGATCAGCTCCTCTGTTTCCGTTAATATCTTATATCCTTCTTCTCTGTTTCCTTCCATATCACAGAATACGGGACCTTCGTCCTCGATACGTATGGGAGTCTTACGGAAAACAAATCTGACGCCGTCTACTTTGGCATACTCGAATTCCGTTGTTGATGCACTTACGGAATCACCGCGGACATATACAGTGACTTCTTTTGATCCGTGGCGGATAGCAGTCCTTGCTACATCCATAGCAGCATTGCCGCCGCCTATGATCGCCACGCGGTCTCCGAGCTCATATACATCAGGGCTGTTCAGGTAGTTGATAGCGTAAAAAACATTTCCAAAAGTTTCCCCGGGGATACCAAGTTTACGAGGCCTCCATGCCCCGGTTCCAACGAATACAGCCTTATAGCCGTCATCCAGAAGATCCTTAATGGTGGTAGATCCGCCGAGTGCAAAGTTGGGACGGAACATGATACCCATTTCCCGCATTCTCTTGTAGTAGCGGTCGAGTATGGACTTCGGCAGACGGAACTCAGGAATGCCGTAATAAAGGATTCCGCCGATCTTTTCCCTTGTTTCAAAGACGGTGATCTTGTAGCCCTTCATGGCTAACTGGATAGCAATGGTGATCCCGGCGGGACCGGCTCCTATTACTGCTGCTTTCATGCCGTTGGGTTCCGGCACCTTGAGTTCGAGTCTCTCGAAACAGGAATCGGAAATATAGTTTTCTATGGTGGAAAAATGAACCGGGTCACCCTTTATTCCGCGCACACAGTGGCCTTCGCACTGTTTTTCATGATCACAAACCAGAGAGCAGATCATGGAAAGGGGGTTATTATCAAAAAGTATCTGTGCAGCCTGCATCATATCCCTTTCCTTAAAAAGACGGATTACCTCCGGGATATTGGTATGTATGGGGCAGCCTTCCTCGCGGCATTTGGGATTTTTGCACTGAAGGCATCTGTTGGATTCATCTATTACATGTACTGACATGGTTTGGCCTCCTTTGGACAAATGAAAATGTAAGCGCTTACATTTTCGATTATAGGAGACAAAATTTTGTTTGTCAATAGGGAGACTTTGTTGTTTGAAAGAAATAATTGTATGTGCTATATTTTAGTATTATTGATTATCCCAGACGATAACAGACAAAAGCTTGTGTTGTTAACTATACGGTAAGATTATAGGGAGTGACCGGGAATGTTTGAAAGGATAAAAAATATCGCGCTTTATGGCGGAACGGACAGGGAGAGCTATAATGCGGTAAAAGGCAGGATACAGGAAAATAACAGTATCATGTCTTTGGTTTTTGCATCTGTTGCATCTATACTTATAGGGATAATGCTGATGCTTTCGCATACACAGGAAGGATTTTCGGGATCAAGACCTGTATATATAGCCGGACTGATACTTTCTCTGATACAGATAATACTTTCGTTACACTCGCGTAAAGTTCCGTGGTTATCATATATATCGGTATATGCGGCTATTTCGGTATTCCTCTTATATGGTATCGCGATAGCAACGTTGACCAGACCTGAGGAGCAGACTGTGACTTTTATGGTACTGCTCATATTTGTTCCTCTTATATTCGTGGACCGGCCTGTAAACATAGCGATCAGCCTTATATTTTATATTATCCTGTTTTTGATCATGGCATACAAGAACAAGACCGGTGCAGTACTTTCGGTGGATGTTACCGATGCCCTCATTTTCGGAATGCTTTCCCTTGTATCGGAAACAGTGGTAAACAGGGCAAAGATACGAGGCTATGTTCTTGACAACAAGCTTCATATAATGAGTGAGACAGACCAGCTGACGGGCCTGAATAACAGAAACTGTTACGAGATGAAGCTCCCGGTTTATGATACTTTGTATCAGGAGAATATCTGCTGTATCTATATTGATGTCAACGGACTTCATGAGCTTAATAATACAAAGGGACATAAGGCGGGGGATGAGATGCTGTGCTATATAGCGGATATGGTTCAGAAGCAGTTCGGAGTCAGGGATGCATACCGTGTAGGCGGGGATGAATACGTGGTATTTGTTATGGATACTTCCGAAGACGAGATAAAGTCAAAGCTGCAGACACTTAATGATCTGATAACAAAGCGCGGATATCATGCAGCTGTCGGATACGAATATCATAAAGGAAAGAACCTGAATATAAACAAACTGATAGTTGAAGCAGAGTCAAAAATGTATAAAGACAAGGACGAGTATTATAAGGTCAAAAACAGGAAGTCGAGATGACCGGGAATTATGTCCCGGAGGAAAGGCGGCTGAATGAGGATCCTGATAGTTGAGGATGAAATTTCATTAGCAAATATAGTGGCGGAGAGACTAAAAAAAGACCGCTATATCATAGATATATCTAACGACGGAGAGAGTGGTCTGGACAATGCCCTTACGGGGATTTATGATCTCATCATACTGGATATAATGCTTCCAAAAATAAATGGGATAGACATTCTCAAGGAAATAAGAAAAAAAGACAGGGCCGTAAAGGTGATAATGCTGACTGCAAAGGCTGAGCTGGATGACAGACTGTCAGGTTTTGAAAACGGAGCAAATGACTATGTTCCGAAGCCGTTCCATGTTGAGGAACTGGCGGCAAGGGTAAATGCACAGCTTAATATCGGAAAAGCCATGGATCAGAATCTGGAATTCGGAGATATAGTGCTGGACTACAAGCTTTCAAAACTGCGGTGTATCACAAACCGGGAAGATGTAGGAATTAATAATAAAGAATTTCAGCTGATAGAATACCTGATGACAAATGCGGACAGGATACTTTCAAGAGATATGATCTATGACCGCGTGTGGGGAATGGAGTCTGAAGCATTATCAAATAATCTGGAAGCATATATGTCATTTTTACGGAAGAAACTAAAGATCATAGGCTCGAAGGTTTCGATAAAAACGATCCGCAACATGGGATACCGGCTGGAGTATGAAGAATAGCGGTATATGAAGGAATTAAAAAGAAAGACAAATCTGACTCTTATCGCAATACTGAGTATGATACTGCTTGTCGTACTGGTATTTCTTAATGTACATTCCTATAATAGCGAAAAGGAAGATATACGCAGGAGCCTGAATATTCTTGACAGCCGTATGGGACCTGTAGAGCCGGGAAAGGAATCCGTGCCGGATTCCTTTGGAAACAATCCTGATCCTGCGGGGATACCGGAGAAGCCTGCAATGGAGGGAGTGCCGGAGCAGGAAATTTATGGGACAGAACCACGCCGGATGGAAAATATGATGATACTGGATCATGAACTCTATACGGTGGATATACAGGATGGAGCAATTGCAGGAATTTACAGCCTGGGAGAAACATCAGAGGATTTTGATGTAAATAAAGCTGCCGATAGAATAATTGCAAAAGAAAAGAATAATTCACTGTCTGTCGGAAATCTATATTTCGGTGGATATTCGTATCAGTATCACTACATGGACTCCATAGTGATCCTGAATAATAACGATATAACGAAGAAGCTTTGGGAGCTTTTCTTTGAAAGTGCTATCCTGTTTATTATTTTTGAACTGATCATAATCCTTGCATCTGTACGGATCACAAGGTGGATCACAAAACCTGCGGAAGAGGCTTTTGCCAGACAAAAGGAATTCATTGCAGATGCGTCTCATGAGCTTAAGACACCTCTTGCTGTGATAATGGCCTCTGCCGATGAGATGCAGGCAAAGGCGGATGATGAAAAATATCTTGAAAATATCAGATACGAATCCGATAGAATGAACCGGCTGATAGCGGGACTGCTTAATCTGTCCAGGCTGGAGGATGCAGAAGCAGTATCACTTCACAAGGAGGAAGATCTGTCCCGGATACTGGAAAAAAACTGCATGGCTTTTGACGGAGTTGCCTTCGAACAGGGAGTGATGATCTGCACGGATATAGAAGAGAATTTGGTCTATAAATGTAATAAAGAAGAAATAGAACAGATGGTGACAACAATCCTTGACAATGCCGTGCGTCACAGCTTCAAAGATACGCAGGTTCGTGTAAAGGCCGGACGAAATAACAGGAAAAACGCTGTATCCATACAGGTGATAAATACCGGGACCCCGATACCTGATGAAGACAGGGAGAAGATATTCGAAAGATTCTACCGCGGCGATAAAGCTAGGAGCAGAGACGAGAATCATTACGGCTTAGGTTTGGCCATTGCAAGGCGTATTGCCCGTAATCATAACGGAGATATCCGGGCATACTCGGAGAATGGCGATACGATATTTGATATAGAGCTTAGATAAAAATTTGTTATAGTAAGCGCAATAAATAATTGCGCTTACTATAACGCTCCGCGAGGATGCGCACGGATTTTGTAAGGAAATACGCCGCTTTCAGCGGCCAAAATCCGGCGCAGTAAACGACAAAACGAAAAGAGTTTTGTCGTTTACTATACATACCACTCATTTCCCCACATAGGCAGCTTTAGTTATAAACCGAAACTGCGCTGCGAGGGTGGTAAACAGTAAACACTGTAATTTTAAAATTACGGTGTTTTTTTAATGCTCGTTTAAGGTTTCAAATATACCATAGCCTTAACAAAACGGAAAGGATGTGAAATTTATGAGCAACTACAGGGAAGTGTTTAAAAGAAAAGAAGTCAAGTATCTGCTGGATGAAGGACAGTACGAGCAGCTTATGGCTTATCTCGAAGGGATGGCAAAGATAGACACATATGGTTTATCCCGGATAAATAATATCTACTACGATACTGAGGACTACAGGCTGATACGGACTTCCATCGAAAAACCTTTATACAAGGAGAAACTCAGGCTGCGTACATACGGGAACACAAATGACGATACCAATGCATTTATCGAGATAAAGAAAAAGTATGACGGCATC
Source organism: uncultured Lachnospiraceae bacterium (assembly GCA_946616835.1). Classification (GTDB taxonomy): domain Bacteria; phylum Bacillota; class Clostridia; order Lachnospirales; family Lachnospiraceae; genus NK4A136. The sequence continues at coordinate 29,381 of CAMOJK010000013.1, read as the reverse complement.
GTTTACAAAAGAAGGATTTCCGGAAAGTATAAGGATATGTACGGATATCTTTCAGGAGATGAAGGAAGCATAGGAACATCACAGATATCAAAAGAGATAGAAGAGTTTATAAAGCTTTACGGAAATCTGATACCTGCAATGAGCATATGCTATGACAGGATCGCAATGGCAGGGATTTACGATCCGGATTTCCGGGTAACCTTTGACAGCAATATAGAGTGGAACTCAGACTGCAGGGACTTAAGACAGATAAAAAAAGGACATCAGCTCCTAAAAAAAGGACAGCGCCTTATGGAGATCAAGATAGCAGGTGCATTTCCGATAGAGCTGTCCGGGAAGCTCAGTGAGCTTGGGATTTTCCCGACATCATTTTCAAAATACGGAGCCGGATACAAGACAATGATGAGAAAACGTCTGACCGTACTTCCTGCAGCAAGCAGGGTTTCCGTAAAAAGAAAGTATTCAGGACTGCCGGAAGCAATATGCTGTTAAAGGTTTGATATAACGAATCGAAGGGTTGATTGTTATATAAAAGATATAACAAAACGCGGGATTAATTATTACATAAAGGGTATAACGGAAAATTGGAAAGGAGAAACAGAATATGTTAGACAGTTTTTTTACAACAATTCTTACAACGGGGACATTCACGGCAAGTGAATTTGTAATAGTGACATTGACGGCGTTTGTATGCGGACTGATCATTGCCGCAGCCTATATGTTCAGAAATCATTATTCAAAGAGTTTTATAGTTACACTTGTGCTTCTGCCGGCAATCGTAGAGCTGGTGATCATAATGGTAAATGGAAATATAGGCGCAGGAGTTGCTGTTGCCGGAGCATTCAGTCTGGTGCGTTTCCGTTCTGTTCCGGGGCGGGGCCAGGAGATAGCAGGTATATTTTTAGCCATGGCGGTAGGTCTGGCAGCAGGTATGGGATATATCGGCATTGCAGTGATGTTTACGCTAGTGGTTTCCGGGCTTGGTGTATTGATGAATCTGCTTCGTTTTGGCGCAGAGGATAAGGGAATACGGAGGCTTCGGATCATGATCCCGGAGAATCTCGATTATGAAGGAAGATTTGAAGAAGTCTTTAATAAATATCTCAGGGAATATACCTATGATGAAGTACGTACCGCAAATATGGGCAGCATGTATAAGCTGACTCTGAGTGTTATTCCAAAGGAGCGCATATCTACCAGGGAGTTTCTTGATGAAATGCGCACATTGAACGGAAATCTTGATATAAGCCTGGGTAGAGCAGTAGAAACACAGGAGGCATTATGAGCATATGGAACAGATAAGCTCTTTATACGCTTGTGTTTCCGAAAGAGAAATTTGCCAAAGTCCTTCAGTGAAGAATATGCCGGATATAATTATCCGGCGAACGGCACCACCGTCAGGTGTGCTGCCGGTGTGAGGAAGTTAGTGGTATATAACGAGCGGGAAGTTTTAGTGAATAAGTGATAAGACAGGAGGAAAGGGATATGAAGAAAAAAGTCATTATGGCCATCATAGGAACAGCGTTTTTAATGGCAGCATGTGGGAAGAAAGATAGCGGAGATGTAGTACTGTCAGAAAGCGAGGACTATGTTTTAACTTCTTTGGAAGGGGAAAACAGTGATATCGGATCTGAGATTTTTAAAGAGATAGACAGTGACGACATATTTACCGACAGGGATAACGAGCAGTCTGCTGATCTGACGGACGCTTCATATATTAGTGTTAAGGATGGAAGTGATGTAACAATTACCGAAGAAGGGGTATATGTGTTGAGTGGTTCGGCGGAGGATGCGACGGTATATGTAGAGGCTGACAGCAGTGCAAAAGTTCAGCTTGTGTTAGATGGCCTTGAGATCAGTAATCAGGATGAGCCCTGTATTTATGTGAAGAGTTCAGACAAGGTATTTCTTACGACTGTTTCCGATGATAATGTTCTGACAGTAAGCGGGAGCTTTGCCACAGACGGGGAAACCAATACTGACGCGGTGATCTTTTCAAAAGATGATCTGGTACTGAACGGTACGGGCAGCCTTACGGTCACATCTTCAGATAATGGAATTGCCGGTAAGGATGGAGTAAGGATCACTGGTGGGAGTCTGGAGATATCGTGCGAAGGAAGTGCAATAGAAGCACATAATGCAATCGAGATCGCAGACGGAGTAATTGACATCAGTAAATGCAATGACGGATTGCATGCCGAAGACAGCGATGATGATACTGCGGGATATATTTATATCAGTGGCGGCAGGATCAGTATAAATGCATCGGACGATGCTCTGCATGCAACTACTATCGTAAAGATAGATGATGGTACTTTTGATCTGACTGCTGCTGAGGCTATAGAAGGAACGGCAATTCAGATAAACGGAGGCGAAATAAATATAAGCGCAACGGATGACGGCATTAATGCTGCAAGTAAATCATCAGCATACGAACCTCTTTTCGAGCTTAACGACGGAAATGTTACCATAGCTATGGGGGCAGGTGATACGGACGGTGTGGATTCAAACGGAGACATAATCATTAATGGCGGGACGATAAGCATTACGGGACAGTCTGCATTTGATTATAACGGTAGTGCGGAATATAACGGTGGAACTATAATCGTGAATGGTGAAGAGACTGATACCATTACAAACCAGTTTATGGGTGGACCGGGTATGGAAGGCGGACACGGTAACAGATTCCCAAATGATGGCACAAGACCGGAAGGTACGAAAACGGAAGGAACAAAGCTGCCTGCAGACGGAGAAATGCCTGGGGGCAGGGAGCCTGCGACGAATGATGAGATGCCGGAAGGTATGGAGCTGCCTTCGAATGGTGAGATGCCGGAAGGTATGGGGCCGTCTGCAGACGGAGAGGTGCCGGAAGGGTTTGAACCGCCTGCAAACGGAAACCGACCTGACGGATTTGAGCCGCCGGCGAACGGAGAAAGGACTGAAGGGCAATAAAATATTCTTGACAAGAGAAAGAAAAGGGCTATAATGAAAATGTAAGCGTTTACATTGGCTTAAAATAAGGCTTTTTTGTAAATGCGTCGTGTAAGAACATAATGTTAGACTGCGGAGATCCGGGCGGGTTTCCGCCCATAAAGAAAGATAAGAAAGGGGTAACAAAATGGATCTGAAGTTGCGTGACAGCAAAGAGTGTAAATATGATGCGGTATCTCTTGGAGAGATAATGCTGCGTCTTGATCCGGGCGAGGGAAGGATCCGCACGGCAAGAGAGTTTAAGGCATGGGAAGGCGGCGGAGAATACAATGTCATCCGCGGACTTCACAAATGCTTTGGCCTGAATACAGCAGTCATCACTTCTTTTGCTGATAATGAGGTCGGCAGACTGATGAAAGATCTGATCGAGCAGGGCGGCGTTGACACTTCACTTATTTATTGGAAGAAGACAGACGGTATCGGCCGTATCTGCAGAAACGGACTGAATTTTACCGAGAGAGGCTACGGAATCCGCGGTGCAGTAGGCTGCTCTGATCGTGCTAATACTGCAATCTCACAGGCAACACCTTCAGATTTTGATTTTGACTATATATTCGGAGAGCTTGGAGTACGTTGGCTCCATACAGGTGGTATTTATGCTGCACTTTCAGAGCAGGCATGTGAGACTGTTATCGCTGCATGCAAGGCTGCAAAGAAATACGGCACCATTGTTTCCTATGACTTAAATTATCGTCCCTCCATGTGGAGCGCTATCGGCGGACTTGAGAAGGCTCAGGAAGTAAATAAAGAAGTTGCAAAGTATGTTGATGTAATGATAGGCAATGAGGAAGACTTTACTGCATGCCTTGGTTTCCAGATAGAGGGAAATGATGCAAACTTAAAAGAGCTTAACCTTGACGGATACAAGAAGATGATCGGTGAGGCTGCAAAGACATATCCTAATTTCAAGGCTGTTGCTACCACACTTCGTACCGTAAAGACAGCTACCGTCAACGACTGGAAGGCTATCTGCTGGGCAGACGGTGAGATCTATATGTCAAAAGAGTACAACGGACTTGAGATACTTGACCGCGTAGGTGGCGGCGACTCATTTGCTTCCGGACTTGTTTACGGACTGATGACAACCCAGGATGCAGAGAAGGCCGTAAATTACGGTGCAGCACACGGTGCACTTGCAATGACTACACCCGGAGATACTTCCATGGCAAGCAAGGAAGAAGTAGAAGCTATTATGGGCGGAGCCGGAGCAAGAGTTAAGAGATAATTAAAGACATTGGGCATCTGCACATGCAGCATGCCCATTTCCAATATTCGATACTATCCACTCCATACAGGTGCGCCCGACGGTGCGAAACGAGCCATAGCATTTTCGCAAGTATTGCCGGTTGAAGGGCATTACCGTCGGTGCGGCATCGGTGAGAAGAGATTGTGCAGATGAGAGAATCATTGATTTTTATAAAAAATGAGAAAATGAAAAATGAAAGGAGCAGAAATGAGCGCAAAAACAGATGCTGTATTTAAGAGATTCAGTGAGATCGGGATCATTCCCGTTGTAGTATTAAACGATGTAAAGGATGCGGAGCCTCTCGGCAAAGCCCTTATGGAAGGGGGACTTCCCGCTGCAGAGGTGACATTCCGTACAGAGGCAGCAGAGGAATCCATCCGCATAATGGCAGAGAAATTTCCGGATATGCTCGTAGGTGCAGGTACAGTGCTTACGATTGAGCAGGTTGATCGTGCAGTGGCAGCAGGTGCTAAGTTTATCGTGGCTCCCGGACTTGATGAGGAAATCGTAAAGTACTGCCTGGAAAAGGATATTCCCGTTTGTCCCGGAACCCAGACTGCTAGCGAGATGATGCGTGCAATAAAGCTGGGACTTACTCATGTTAAGTTTTTCCCTGCTGAAAATGCAGGCGGACTTAAAATGATCAAAGCTGTTGGTGCAGCACTTACAGCACTTAAGTTTATGCCTACCGGCGGAATCAGCGCGTCTAATGTTACCGAATATCTTCAGTCTGACAAGATCTTCTGCTGCGGAGGATCATGGATGGTAAAGGGAGATATGATCAAGGCAGGAGATTTTGATGCCATAAAGGCAAAGGTTGCAGAGGCTGCACAGATTGTTAAGGATGTGCGCGGATAATATAAAAGCGATTTTTATAAACAGCTGTTCAAAATGCCTGCAATTACGGTGATTTTGAGCAGGACAAGATAGGAAAATAAGAACCGATAAGGAATTAAAGAGAGGAAAATGTCATGGATATTCAGAGTTTATTTTCACTTGAAGGAAAAAATGCGGTAGTTACCGGTGCGAACACAGGTCTTGGCCAGGGCGTAAGTGTGGGACTTGCGGCAGCAGGTGCTCATGTATATGGCGTAGCAAGAAGGAGCTGTGAGGAGACTGCAGCAAAGATTAAGGAAAACGGCGGTGAATTTACCGAGGTGATAGTTGATCTTTCAGCTGAGGATGCTATTGCACAGATTCTTGCAAAGACAGAGAGTGCAGGCAGGATCGATATCCTGGTAAATAATGCCGGTATCATCAGGCGTAATGATGCAGCTGATGTTACGGAAGAGGACTGGGATGCAGTTATCAATCTTAACGAGCGTATGGTATTTTTCTTAAGCCAGGCTTTTGCAAAGACCTGGATCGCTGATGGTAAGGGTGGAAAGATTATAAATATTGCTTCCATGCTCAGCTATCAGGGCGGAATCCGTGTGCCTGCTTATACAGCAAGCAAGAGCGCAGTACTTGGTATGACACGTGCTCTCGCAAATGAGTGGGCAAAGTATAATATCAATGTTAATGCCATTGCTCCCGGCTATATGGCTACCAATAATACTGCACAGCTTCGTGATGATGAAAACAGAAGCGCTGAGATCCTTGGTCGTATTCCTGCAGGACGCTGGGGTACTCCGGAAGATATGGCCGGTGCTGCTATCTTCTTAGCTTCCGAGGCATCTTCTTATATGAACGGGTTTACCATTGCTGTTGACGGCGGATGGCTTGCAAGATAATAATTTTCTGAAGAACACAGTTTTTTGTCAGGATATATACTGAGGACTGTATATGGTTAATGCATGGATATCAGATAATGATGACGGCACATATACCAATCCGGTTTTATATGCGGATTATTCAGACCCCGATGCGATACGCGTCGGGGCTGATTATTATATGACGGCATCGAGCTTTAGCAATACACCGGGACTTCCCGTTCTGCATTCGCGTGATCTGGTGAACTGGGAGCTTATCGGTTATGCACTGAAAAAACTGCCTGACAGCCGCTATGACAGGGCTGTTCACGGATGTGGCGTGTGGGCTCCTGCGATAAGGTACCACGACGGAAAATACTTTATTTGTTTCCCTATGCCTGATGAAGGGATATATATGTGTACGTCAAAAGATCCGTATGGCGAATGGTCTGATCCCGTAAGGATATATGAGGGAGCGGGCAGGATCGATCCATGTCCTTTCTGGGATGAAGATGGCAGGGCGTATCTGGTAAGCGGTGTTGCAAAGAGCCGGATAGGATATAAAAGTGTACTCCATGTACAGGAGATGCAGCCGGACGGAATGGGGCTCATCGGAGAGCCGGTTGTGGTCTTTGATGGGAATGAAAATGACCAGACCACGATAGAAGGTCCCAAGCTTTATAAACGGAACGGCTGGTATTATATCTTTGCACCGGCAGGAGGTGTGAAGACAGGATGGCAGACGGTGCTTCGCTCAAAAAATATATTTGGACCTTATGAATACCGTGTCGTGATGCGGCAGGGTGAGTCGGATATAAACGGACCTCACCAGGGGGCCTGGGTAGATACCGTCATAGGCGAGGACTGGTTCATACATTTCCAGGATGTCTATGCAGCAGGACGCATTGTGCACCTGCAGCCTATGGAATGGCATGATGACTGGCCTGTGATCGGCATTGCAAAGGCCGGAAATGACTATGGAGAACCGGTAAGGAGATACCGGATGCCAAATGTCGGTATGAGTGACAAGGCTTCAGAGCCTTCCGGGGGAGTATCCGGAGCTGAAGCAGTCCGGGCGGAAGCTTCATCAGGCTGTTTTAAAGGCCTTACAGGCATCCCTGACCTCAGATGGCAGTGGAATGCAAACGAAAAAAAGGAATGGTATGACACGGATGGTCAGGATTTAATCCTGCATGCAGTAAAAAAGGATGGAGCTTATGGAGATATTCCGAATCTCCTCCTGCAGAAATGGCAGGCTCCTGAATTCAGAGATATAATAAAATTAGACATATCAAATCTGCAAAAGGGGGATGAGGCCGGTGTTATCTCTATGGGAATGGAGTATGGTCTGCTCTCCTTTACACGGGAGGCTGACGGAATAAAGGTAACCCGTGTGCTGGGAAAGCAGCATTTCGGAAAGATCCTTGCGGAAAAAATAAGTGAGTACAGCGCAGAATTGGAAAGCCTGCCGGATGAAGCCGGATCCGTGTTTGTAAAATATGTTGTGGAGCGTACCGGCATAAGGGACTTAAGCCCTACGGAGAGAAACTTTCCGGAGGAAACAGTAAGCATGTATTACTCCACGGATGGTGCAGAGTATAAAAAAGCTTTTGAGATGAAGGCCGTTCCGGGACGATGGGTAGGCGTAAAATACGGAGTATTCTGCGTGTCGTCCGGGGAAGGCTCGAAAGGGTTCCTTAAAGTACAAAGTGCAGATTTTTAAACTTGGCTGAGCGCCTGATCAAAACTTTAATTATCGGATGACAAAGACCTGTCGATATCATGTTGGCAGGTCTTTTTTATGTAGTCTACTGTACGAATATGTGGTTCATGGAAAAAAGGAAAACAAAAATGCCGGTGTGCAAAGACCGGCATTTTAATAGGGGGAGGATAAAGCGACTAATTGGTTCACAATCAATGTAAGCGCTTACATAAATTATATTAGCATAGAGTCCATTTATTGTGAATTGTTAAATTCACTAAATTTCTGATTTATTTTGCAACATTTTACACAAAACCCCTTAGATTGAATGAAATGTGCGTAGTATTGGTCAATTTTAATATAAAAACTATTGCGGTTTCAGCATATTTCAGTATTTCCTTTATTGAAAAATACAGTAAAATAGTGTTGTAAACTAAAATGTATGCGCTTACATTGGTGGGCTGTGTAAACGGTTTAATGAAAGAGCCCGAAAATGAAGAATGATGAATTCATTTCGATCATGCATACATTGTATTGCCTAGTACTATTCTGGATGCTCACAAGCTGACTTCACTGATATTACTGATGTAAAAATTAAAAAGAGGTCTGGTCTTATATGAATAAAGATGCGATAAATATTTATGATATTGCGAAGATGTCCGGTGTTTCCATAGCAACCGTATCCCGTGTAATGAATGGCTCCGAAAAGGTATCGGAGAAGACGCGGAAAAAAGTTATGGAGGTTATCGATAAGGTGGGATATACGCCCAATGTATTTGCACAAGGGCTGGGCCTTAATACCATGCATACCATCGGAGTGCTGGTTCCCACAATAGCTGACCCCTATATGGCAAGTGCAGTGGCATATCTGGAGACAGAGCTGATAAAGCATGGCTATGACTGCATACTTGGCAACAGCGGTTTTGATCTGGAAGGAAAACAGAAAAAAACGGATATGCTTTTATCAAAACATATTGACAGCCTCGTGTTGATTGGTTCGACCTATGCGGGTGACGGAAGCGATACCAATGCTACAGAGTATATCCGTGCGGCAGCAAAGCGTGTTCCTGTTTTTATCATTAATGGAAATGTAAATGGTGAAAATATATATGCTTCCGTATGCGAGGATGAAAAAGCTATCTACGAGGCAGCTACCTCTATGCTCAGGCGTGGCAGGAAAAATATAGTATTCCTTACAGATTCTCACTCATACAGCGCTAATAAAAAGAGAAACGGTTACGAGCGCGCCATGAAGAGTGTAGGAAAAAGTGCAAAAGACGGGATAATCTATGTAGAAAACCGTATTCACTCAGTGAGGGATCAGTTGCTGGCAATGGAGGATCTTAAGTGCGACGGCATCATAGCATCAAATGACATGATAGCAATCGGTGCGGTTAAATATGCACAGGCTAAAGGATTGAACATACCTGAAGAAATCGAGATCATCGGTTATAACAATTCCGATCTGGCAATTTCCTGTAATCCGGAGGTAACAAGCATAGACAATCATACAGAAGAAATCTGCAAGGACACAGTGGACAGGATTATGCGGTTACTCGATGGAGGAGTGGACAAGCTTACCCACAAGATATCGGTTCCCTGCACGCTGATCGCCCGGGAAACAACGGTGTAAGGAACTTTTACCGGGCTACGGCCGGAAATTTTTCTAATCATTCCCGATATTTGAAAAATATATTTTATAAAACTCAGTGATTTTTTGAAAATAGTTATTGACAGAATCAAAAAATATAGGTATAACAATAATGTAAGCGCTTACAGTAAGCGTTATGAAAACATTTTAACACGGAGGTGTATTATACAATGAAAGAATTTATGGATAAGGACTTCATGCTATATAACGATACAGCTAAGCATCTGTTTCACGATTACGCAGAGTCACTTCCTATAATCGATTATCACTGTCACATCTCACCGCAGGAGATATATGAGGACAGACGTTATGACAATATTGCACAGATATGGCTGGGCGGGAAGAATCCCGATGGCAGCTATTTCGGTGATCATTATAAATGGCGTGTAATGAGATCAAACGGTGTTCCTGAGGACAAGATCACAGGCGATGCTGAGCCTTTTGAAAAGTTTCTTGAGTTTGCCAAGGCTCTTGAAATGGCAATCGGCAACCCTATGTATCACTGGTCAAACCTGGAATTAAAGAAATATTTCGGTATAACCGAGCCTTTAACAGAAGATAATGCAAAGGAAATCTGGGACAAGACTTCCGATATGTTAAAGAATGATCCTGAACTTTCCGTTCGCGGGATCATCCGCAAGTCCAATGTAAAGTTTGTCGGAACCACCGATGATCCCGTTGATTCGCTTGAATGGCATGAAAAGCTTGCAAAAGAAGATCTTGGCTTTACCGTATGCCCTTCGTACCGTCCCGACAAGGCAATTAACATCACAAAGGACGGATTCAGAGAGTATATAAAGAAACTCGCAAAAAGCGTTGGAAAGGAAAGTCTTGATACAGTACAGGATGTCTGCGATGCACTTAATGAAAGACTGGATTTCTTCGTAAAGCACGGCTGCAAGGCTTCTGACCACGGCATAGACTATGTGATGTTCAGAAAGGGCAGTGATGCAGAGGCTGATGCTGCTTTCCAGAAGGTAATGCGTGGCGAGAGCATCACTACTGAAGAGGCTGAGATCTATCAGACAAAGGTGCTTTTAAGTCTTGCAAGAAAGTATCACAAAGAGAATGTTGTAATGGAGATTCACTACTCCTGCACAAGAAATGTAAACGAGAGAATGTTCAAGATCGAAGGACCGGATACCGGTTTTGACATGATCGCAAAGAGCAGCTGCTATAACGAGCTGGCAGAGCTTTTCTCGGAGCTGGATGCAACAAACGAGCTTCCGAAGACTATCGTATTCTCTCTCGATCATAATGATTTCAACCAGATAACCACCTGCCTCGGACCTTTCCAGTCTGATGAGGTGCCCGGAAAGATGCAGCTTGGTGCAGCTTGGTGGTTCCTTGATACCCGCGATGGCATGGAAGAGCAGATGCGTTCCCTTGGAAATCTGGGACTGCTTGGAAATTTTGTAGGCATGCTTACAGATTCCCGTTCCTTCCTTTCATATACAAGACACGACTACTTCAGAAGAATCGCCTGCAACCTTATAGGAAAGTGGGTAGAGGACGGCGAGTATCCTAACAATGAGAAATCCCTCAAGAAGATAGTTGAAGGAATATCATACTACAACGCAGAGAGATATTTCTGCATATAAAATGCTAATTACTTCCCAATCCCAAATAGCCGGCAGCCACAGCATGTATGGAAAAGGAACCGTGCATGCTGCGGATTGCAGGCACAGACAAAGGAGAGGGAGTAAAAATAAAAAGTAACTATGTTAAACAGTTACAGATATAGCAACAGATGTCAGGTAAATAAAGAACAGGAGAATTATCATGGCAAAGCTTAATTATGAAGTATTAGAAAAATCAGGTTACGATGGATACATTTTAAAGGAAGCACCGGTAAAAATGCTGCAGTTCGGAGAGGGAAATTTCCTCCGTGCATTTGTTGATTACTTTTTTGATATGTCAAATGAAAAGGCAGGCTGGAACGGAAAGGTTGCACTTCTTCAGCCTATCGCACAGGGACTTTCTGATCTGATCAATGAGCAGGAAGGTCTTTATACTTTATATCTTCGTGGCTCCGAGAAGGGTGAGAAGGTTGACCGCAAGCGTGTGATCTCAGTAGTAGATAAGTGCTACAGCCCTGTTAAGGACTGGGATGCTGTAAAAGAGATCGCTAAGAGTGCAGATCTTGAGTATGTTTCCAGCAATACAACAGAGGCCGGTATAGTTTATGATCCTGAGTCAAAGCCTGATCAGGTGCCTCCCACATCATTCCCTGCAAAACTCGCAGTACTTCTGCATGAGCGTTTCCTCGCAGGTGGCAAGGGACTTGTGATCCTTTCCTGCGAGCTTATTGATAATAATGGTAAAGAATTACAGAAGATTATCCTTAAGCACATCGATGATTGGGGATGGGGCGAGGACTTCAAAAAATGGATAAATGAGGACTGCCTCTTCTGTTCTACACTTGTAGACCGTATTGTTCCCGGTCGTATCCGCGATCCCAAGGAAGTAGAGGAGCTTGAGAAGATAAACGGTTATGAAGATCCTCTTTTGGATGTAGGTGAAGTATTCGGTGTATGGTATATTGAAGGTCCTGAATGGCTTGCTGAAAAGCTTCCTTTCAAGAAGGCAGGTGTCAATGTTCATGTAGTACCTGATGTTACTCCTTACAAAAAGCGTAAGGTTCGCATCTTAAACGGTGCTCATACCGGATTTGTACTTGGTGCTTATCTTTCCGGCCAGGATATCGTTCGTGACTGTATGCACAACGACACTATCAAGGGCTTCATGAATAAGATGCTCTTTGATGAGGTTATCCCTGTACTGCCTCTGGATAAGCAGGATTGTGATGATTTTGCGGCAGCAGTAACAGACCGTTTCAACAATCCTTTTGTAAATCACGAACTGATGAGTATTTCTCTTAACTCAACATCCAAGTGGAAGGCTCGTAACATGCCGTCATTCCTTGAGTATATCGAGAAGTTCGGTAAGCTTCCCGCAGCTCTCACCATGAGCCTTGCTGCATATATCGCTTTCTATTCAACAGGAATTAAGGAGCGTGCAGAAGACGGACTTGTGTGTGTTCGTCCTAAGGGAAATGAGTATAAGGTTCAGGATGACGCATGGGTACTGGATTTCTATTATGAGCACAAGGATGCTGATGACGAGACACTTGTTAAGGATGTGCTTACAAATGAAAAGATGTGGGATCAGGATCTCACAAAGATCGAGGGTCTTTATGATACCGTTCTTGCAGACCTTAAGCTGATCCGTACAGAAGGCGCTGAAGCAGCATACAAGAGCGTACTGTAATGAAGATGCCGGCACTAAGAATGTGTCCTGTAAAACGTACTGAATAATAAGCGTTTCATAAGTACGAAACATAATAAACAGGAAAGTTGTAAGCTATTTTTTGAGAGTTAATCATAATATATAAAGAAAGGCTTGATATATGCAGCTGATCAAAATACATCCGTCAGATAATGTGGCCGTTGCACTTGAAGATATTCCTAAAGGTGCAGAAGTAACGGTAGATGGCAAGAAAATCCTTGCAAATGAAGAAATCCGCCGGGGGCACAAGATTGCGCTTACGGCCATTGCAAGCGGTGAGAATGTTGTTAAATACGGCAATACCATTGCTTCGGCTACAGCCGATATTGCAGAGGGTGATTGGGTTCATACTCACAATGTAAAGACTACGCTTAAAGAAGGCGGTGAGTATGTATATGATCACAAGACATACGATCTTCCCGATACGGCAAAGAGAACATTCCTGGGATACAGAAGAAAAGACGGAAGAGCTGCTATCAGAAATGAAATCTGGATCATTCCGATAGTGGGCTGTGTTAACGGCATAGCAAAGCAGATCGTAGAGCAGACTCAGGATCTGGTAAGCGGAAGTGTTGAAGGTATATATACATTCCCTCATCCCTTTGGTTGTTCACAGCTTGGCGGAGATCTCGATCAGACCAAGAGACTGCTCGCAGCGCTGGTAAGACATCCAAATGCGGCAGGAGTGCTCTGTCTGGAGCTTGGATGTGAAAATCTGACTCATGAGATATTCCTTAAAGAACTGGGTGAGTATGATCCGGAACGCGTAAAATTCCTGCGCTGCCAGGATGTAAGTGATGATGTTGGAGAAGGCGTAAAGATCATAAAAGAGCTTGCTGCTTATGCTTCTTCGTTTAAAAGAGAAGAGATTCCCGCAAGCGAGCTGGTGATAGGAATGAAGTGCGGCGGCAGTGACGGACTCTCCGGAATCACGGCCAATCCCACTGTGGGACGTTTCTCTGATAGGCTGATCTCACTGGGAGGCTCCACTGTACTGACTGAAGTGCCTGAAATGTTTGGTGCAGAGAATATTCTTTTCTCTCGCTGTGAAAATGAACAGGTATTTGAAAAAGCTGTAGGTATGGTCAATGACTTCAAGGATTATTTCGTAAGCCACGGTCAGGTAGTATACGAGAATCCGAGCCCGGGAAATAAAGAGGGCGGTATTACCACGCTGGAAGATAAGTCCTGCGGATGCGTACAGAAGGGTGGAAGTGCCCAGATCGTAGATGTGCTTGAGTATGCTGAGCCTGTGACCAAGAAAGGACTGAATGTATTAAGCGGTCCCGGTAATGACCTTGTATCCGCAACGGATCTTACTGCAGCGGGAGCACATATGATACTTTTTACAACCGGACGCGGCACACCTTTCGGAGCACCGGCACCTACGGTAAAGATATCCACGAATACGGCTCTTTATGAGAAAAAATCCTCATGGATAGACTTTAATGCAGGAACTGTTGCTGAAGGTGAAGATCTGGATGCTGCCGGTGAGAGGCTGCTTGATTTCGTGATGGAGATCGCAAGCGGAAAGCAGACAAAGACGGAAGAAAAAGGTATTCGGGAGATTTCGATCTTTAAGGACGGAGTAGTCCTGTAAGTACGGCTGAATAAGTGTTTTGTATTGATTAACATATACTGAGAAAAACAAAAAATCAGGAGGAATATATGATGTTTGGTTTTGGAGCAATGATACAGAAATTAAAAGAGAATCCCAAGAAGATCGTACTTACGGAGGGTGAAGATCCCCGTATACTTGAGGCTGCATCACGTCTTCTTGCGAGCAGCTTCCTTACACCTATCCTTTTGGGTGATGAGAAAGTGGTAGCAGATGCTGCGGAAGAGGCAGGCTTCAATATCCGCGGTGCACATATCATCAATCCTCTTACATATGAAAATAAGGAAGAAGTTATAAAGGAATTCTACGAGATCCGTAAGGAAAAAGGCATGACTATGGAAAAGGCAGCCAAGCTTATGGAGCAGCGTAATTATTTCGGTACCATGCTTGTAAAGATGGGCATTGCAGACTGCCTGCTTGGCGGTGCTACATACTCAACTGCAGATACTGTTCGTCCTGCACTTCAGATCATAAAGACAAAGCCACGCAATTCCATTGTAAGCTCCTGCTTCATTCTGGTACGTCCCAGTGCAACCGGTGAAAACGAAGTGCTTGCTATGGCTGACTGTGCAATAAATATTCAGCCTTCAGAAGATGAGCTGGTTGAGATCTGTGGTGAGACCATCAACTGTGCAAGGATATTCGGCATTGATCCCAAGGTTGCATTTTTGAGCTATTCAACCCTGGGTTCAGGCAAGGGAGACTCTGTTGACAAGATGCGCAATGCAGCAGCAAAGGCAAAAGAGGAATTCCCTGATGTTCCCATCGATGGTGAGCTTCAGTTCGATGCTGCTGTTTCACCCCGCGTAGCAAGACAGAAAGCTCCTGATTCAAAGGTTGCAGGATATGCAAATACATTTATTTTCCCGGATATCAATGCCGGAAACCTTGGTTACAAGATAGCACAGCGTATGGGTAATTTCGAAGCATACGGACCTATCCTGCTGGGCTTAAATGCACAGGTTAATGACCTTTCACGCGGCTGCAACGCCCTGGAAGTTTATTCAATGGCAATAATCACAGCTGCGCTGACCTGATATACTGTTACAGTAACAGTATATCCAGTACTTTGATTACATTTTATGAACAATAACTGCATCAGGATGACACACGGATCGATTATATGATCCAGTGACTGACGGATGGCTGAAGATAAAACATGAAAGGGGTAAGAAAATGGAATTAAGAACCGCAGCATCACCCAGGGATGTGAAACATTACGATACAAAGAGGCTTCGTGAGGAATTCCTTATAGAGAAGGTTTTTCATGAGGACGAGATTTATCTTGTTTACAGTCATATAGACCGTATTATCACAGGCTCGGCGATGCCTGTGGGAAAGGTATTAAAGCTTGAAGCCGGCGATGAGCTTCGTGCATCATATTTCCTCGAGAGAAGGGAAATGGGAGTTATCAATATAGGCGGTGCGGGTGTTATCACCATTGACGGTAAAAAATATGAGGTAGAGAGCCGAAACGGCATGTATATCGGTATGGGTGCAAAGGATATCACTTTTGAAAGCATTGACTCATCCGCACCTGCAAAGTTCTATATCAATTCCGCACCTGCTCATACCACTTATCCTACAGTGCTCATTAAGCGTGAAGGTGTAGCGGGTGAGGGCGAAGTAGTAATAAAGGATGAAAACAAGAAACACCTGGGTACAGTGGAGGATGCCAACAGGCGTACCATAAATAAGTACATTCTTCCTGGACAGGTAGAGAGCTGCCAGCTGGAGATGGGAATGACCTGTCTTGAACCCGGAAGCGTTTGGAACACAATGCCTTGTCACACACATGACAGACGCATGGAAGTATACCTTTATTTTGATCTTCCGGAGGATGCTTTCGTAATGCACTATATGGGCGAGCCTCAGGAGACACGTCATATCGTTATGAGAAATGAGCAGGCTGTAATATCACCTAGCTGGTCCATACATTCCGGAGCAGGTTCCAGAAATTATACCTTCATCTGGGGCATGGTCGGAGAAAACCAGGACTTTGATGATATGGATGATGTGAGGAATCAGGATCTGTTATAAATTCTGAGCAGTTACCATTGATGCCGCAAAGCGGCGGAAGGAGAGAAAATGAAAATTGCACTTATAAATGAAAATTCGCAGGCTGCAAAAAACGGTATCATATACAATGCCCTTAAAAAAGTAGCGGATGAAAAGGGATACGATGTTGATAATTACGGAATGTACAGTGCTGATGATAAAGCACAGCTCACCTATGTACAGAATGGTATCCTGGCAGCGATTCTGCTCAATTCCGGCGCGGCTGATTTTGTTGTTACCGGATGCGGCACAGGCGAAGGTGCTATGCTTGCGCTTAATTCTTTTCCGGGAGTTATTTGCGGACATGTGACAAATCCTCTTGATGCATATACATTTGCACAGATCAATGACGGCAATGCAATTGCCATTCCTTTTGCCCTCGGTTTTGGATGGGGCGGAGATCTTAATCTGGAATATATTTTTGAAAAGCTTTTTTCCGAACCCTTTGGCGGTGGATATCCCAAGGAGAGGGTAGTGCCTGAACAGCGTAATAAGAAGATCCTTGACGGCGTAAGGGAGCAGGCATTCAAGCCTCTTGATGAGATCCTGAAAAGCCTTGACAGGGAGCTTGTGAAAGGTGCGATCGCAGGCGAGAAGTTTGATGAGCTTTTCTCTGCGTCCGCAAAGGATGAGAAGCTTATCGCATTGGTAAAGGAACTCAAGTCCTGATCACAGCAAAGGAGAAATATTAAGATGAACATTTTGGTTATAAACTGTGGCAGCTCATCTTTGAAGTATCAGCTCATTAATTCCGATAATGAGTCCGTACTGGCAAAGGGACTTGCCGAGCGTATAGGAATCGACGGAAGCTTGCTTACACATACGCCTGCAGGAAAGGACAAAGTAAAGCTTGAAGTACCCATGCCTGACCATAAGGAGGCGGTTCGTCTCGTGATCGAGGCACTGCTGGATGCTGAGCACGGCGTTATAGGTTCACTGTCCGAAATCGGAGCTGTGGGACACAGAGTAGTGCATGGTGGGGAAAAATTCAATAGGGCAGTTGTCATAGATGACAGCGTGATAAAGGACATCGAGGAGCTGAGTGCACTGGCACCGCTGCACAATCCTGCAAACCTTATCGGTATACATGCCTGTGCTGAAAATATGCCGGGCGTTAAGCAGGTGGCAGTATTTGATACGGCATTTCATCAGACAATGCCGGAGAAGGCATATATGTATGGTATTCCTTACGAGTACTATGAGAAGTACAAGATCCGGCGTTATGGTTTCCACGGTACAAGCCATGATTATGTTTCTGCCCGTGCTGCTGAGATCCTTGGAAAGAAAAGGGAAGATCTGAAGATCATAGTATGTCACCTGGGAAATGGAGCCAGCGTTTCAGCAGTAAAGAATGGAAAATGTATCGATACCTCAATGGGACTGACTCCTTTGGAAGGTCTTATTATGGGAACCCGTTCCGGTGATCTTGATCCTGCTATTCTTGATTTCCTCTGTGAAAAGGAGGGGCTGTCTTCATCGGAGATGAATACGGTGCTTAATAAAAAGTCAGGTGTACTGGGACTTTCCGGCGGACTTTCCAGTGATTTCCGTGATCTTGATGATGCTGCGGAAAAGGGGAACAAGCTTGCAAAACTTGCATTAAGTGCATATTGCTACCGTGTAGCTAAGTATATCGGTTCATATGCAATAGCAATGCAGGGTGTGGATGTGATCGCATTTACTGCAGGTATCGGAGAGAACAGTGCAGGTGTACGCGCAGATGTATGTTCATATTTAGGATTCCTTGGAGCTGTGGTTAATGAGGAAGCTAATAAGGTGCGCGGTGAAGAAAAAGTGATTACAGAGCCTGAGAGCAAAGTGACAGTGATGGTTGTTCCTACAAATGAAGAACTGTCTATTGCAAGACAGACATTGGCACTGTTATAAGAAGAATATAACAAGACTATTGCTAATATTTTTTCAGGATAATTGCAATAATGTGAAAACCGCAGACTATAAACTAAAAAGTCTGCGGTTTTATATATGCTGAGTCAAAAATATAACAAACGACAATTTTGACAGCTTCAAGAGGTGCATTTCAATACAAAATCTCAAAATCTGTGCCTATTCACATAGAGTAGATCATTGATTAAGGACTGCTCAACTAAAAGTAAGAACGATCCTGAACAGTAAAAAAGTTTTGTAACGGAAGGAGTAAATATGCAGACAATACTGGAAGAATCGGATATAGTTGTTGAGGGAGAATATTATACAGGTGATACCGGTGCATATGCGATCCACCCTGATGGCCGTCCCTATGGGACATTCCGCACATCCACTTTAAGGGTTTATGGAGACCGTGCTGTCTTCAAAAACTGCACTTTTGAAAATACTGCAGGACCTGGAAAGCAGGTGGGGCAGGCGATTGCTCTTTATCTGGATGGTGATGATATTTCATTGGAGGATTGTGTATTAAAGGGACATCAGGATACATTATTCCTTGCGCCTCTTCCCGTTAAGGAAGTACAGAAGGATGGGTTTCTCGGTGCAAGACAGGTGACACCGAGGATTCCAAGGACAGTGCACTTTAAACGCTGCCGTATAGAAGGTGGTGTAGATTTTATATTCGGTGGTGCAACAGCATACTTTGATGACTGTGAGTTTGTTAATATCGAGCCCGGCTATGTGTTTGCCCCCTGTACTCCAAAGGATGTTGAGACCGGTTTCGTAGCAAGGCGCTGCAAATTCCTCCGTACGGAGAATGTTGCGGATGGAAGCTGCTACATAGGCCGCCCCTGGAGAGAGAATGCAAAAGTTTTGCTTGAAGACTGCTATCTGGATGCCCATATTCATCCGGAAGGTTTTGCAGACTGGAACGGCCGCGGTATTCTCGGCGGAGTGGTATTCGAAGAGCGCGGCTCATACGGCCCCGGAGCAGACAAAATGTCCCGCCTGCCGTGGGTGCTCAGGGGATAAAGTGATAAGGAGAATAGAATGGTAAAGAATATAGTCTTTGACATCAGCAATGTCCTGGCTCCTTTCAGATTTAAAGAGTTTCTTGCGGAAAAAGGTTTTGACGGATCGATGATAAAAAGGATTATCAAGGCTTCCGCCATGACGCCGTACTGGACTGAATATGAAAAGGGGAAGCTTACATATGAGGAAGCAATGAATGGTTTTATCAGTACAGATCCTGATATTGCAGCTGAACTGCGTAAAGCCTATGATTCGTGTTCTGGAATTATGGGCAGATATGACTACACCGAGGGCTGGATAAGTGCGCTGAAAGATGCCGGTTATAAGCTTTACTGCATCACTAATTTTACACCTGCCGGATACGAGCAGTGCTACGACTGTATATCTTTTGTAGAGAAATTTGATGGGTGTGTCTATTCGTTTAGGGAGGGCGTAGCAAAGCCTGATCCGGAGATATATAAGATCCTGTTAAACCGGTATGACCTGAAAGCAGAAGAATGTGTGTTTATCGATGATACGGAAGAAAATGTGATCGGTGCTGAAAAGCTTGGGATAAAAGGTATAGTATTTACCGGATATGAAGATGCATCTGCCAGACTCAGCGAAATCATAAATCAGTAAGAATCTATATATTCTGATCTGACATAAAAAAGATTATTCTCGTGGAAAGAATAATCTTTTTTACTAAAACATTCCATACCCCAAATAGGCTTTGTACCTTGAGAAATCAATAATACAGGTAATCAGATAGTGTATTCAAGCTGTCAAAACTGCCATCGTAAGTGAGTTACGGATATAAATTGGGAGACGGCCAACGAACATCTCGATAAACATTGAAACCTGATTCTCCGTTGGCTGAAAGATGGCGCATACACTCTCTATCATAGCGGTAGATAAAAAACAGCCGTTTTTAGAATGTGCTCTTGTTTCAAAGGTGAGTGAAAAAATATCCGGAAGCAGTTTCCTGCTCCCGGATCAGATCACCCACAGTATTGCGCCCGAAGGCTCGTGGGGGATGTTCGTTATAATTTGTCTTGCCAATCATCACGGAATCCGTAGTATGACATCCGGACAAAGGGATATTTTTCCGTCAATCTTATTATAGCATCTTTCAGTGAAGAAAAGTCATTTTTTTGAAGAAGTCTTCTCATTATAAGGATGAAACCATAAAGATGCGAGTTGTCGATATGTCCATCTTTTGTAATAAGTAAAGCCTTTTCTTTTTTATTCAGAGAGGGCTTCTGTTCAAAGAGACGATTGTAGAGACGACTTCCATGGGCGCATAAGTTTCGGATTATTGTCATACTGTGCATGAAGTTGCCGAGTATCTCAGTGTTTCGACTCATTGTAAAACCAAAAGCATTAGCGACTGAAGCCTTGATCGCTGGTTCTGAAATAGCATATAGAAAAGAAATATCAGCGATGGTCAGCAGATCGACATATGCCCAAAGTGGTACATCCTGTTGAAGATCCTTCACAAAGTGTTTAAGGTATGCTTCATGCGGGAGCCGGGATGTTTTTTGTTGTTCGGCTTTATTAATGATTTCTGCGTGCTTTGCGGCATTGGTGAAAAATGCATCATTAAGATATCCTGTTGCACCATGAACTTTTGTGAATTCATAGGCATAGATTGACTTCATTCTGACTTCGATGGTTTCGAGATATTCAAGGAGGATATGCCTGAATTCATGGTCGAAATTGTATATATCTACAATATTCTGAAATGTGGCATTGGGGGAAAAGACATCGTTCTTGCGAAGAGTAAGAGAATAACCGCTTATACGATAATAATTGTTATTGAACAGAAAATCTTTTGCTTTCTGTTCATCGACTACTTTCAGCCCGCGTGACTTGAGAATTACGAGTTGCTCATCGATTGTTTTGAAAGCTTTTTCTTCCATGTGGTTGTCTCCTAAAAACAAAACGCCCTCAAGTGTGCATGTGTTTCCACAGAGGCCTGAGGGAGAAGTTGAGGAAATAATAGCATAGAAATAACAGAAATGTCAATCGTAGGTGGCCTTAGGTGAGTATTCACAAGGATTTATGGTTGTAGTAGAATATAAACAGCTAGTAAAAGTTTAAGTTTACAAGACAGGGAGGGATGCATTATGACTGTTCAGCAGGAAGCAATTTCACTAATTGATACATTGCCGGAAGATAGTGTTAGAGTCATAATCGAATTGATAAAAAGAATGAATCCTAGTCAATCGGCACCGAGATCTTCAAAACGAACACTTGGCATTGCAAAAGGAAAATATAATATCCCGGACAATATTGATGAATGTAATGGTGAAATTGTCTAAAACTTCCCACACTGTGTAGTCCTGTCTGACGGTGTTTTATCCCTTTTTCCGAAAGGCAACAGGCGTTATTCCTTCGCTTTTTGTGAAGCATGAAGAAAAATAATCAGAATTGGAAAAGCCGGTATCCAGAGCAATCTCGGAAACCGGTTTTTTTGTGTTGAGGAGCAGTTCTTTTGCATGGCGTATCCTTACATTGGTGAGGTAGCGGGAAAAGGATGTGCCGACCTGTGCGGAAAAGAGTCTGGAAAAATGCCCTTCGGAAAAGCCGGCATCTTCGGCAGCGTCAGCCAGACGTATATCTTCCATATAGTGCTGTTCTATATAAAATGTAGCATTAAGTATGGTATCGGAAAGCTCGTTCTTAAAATGCAGTATCTGTGAGCCCTTATCGCATTCATTGATAAGCAGTATCAGTCTGTAGAGCATGCCGCAGAGTACAGTCTCGCTGTAGGGTTTGTTTTCTTTATATATTTTCAGCATATCTTCAAAATACAGTGCAATTTTTGCGGAGTCTTCATCGCTGAAAGTAAGGAGCTTCTGTTCAAAGATGTGGTTCCAGATGTATGGATCGACTTCGCTGCAAAACCTGTCGGCAAGTTTGTCGGATACTTTGATGAGATAGTTTACGTAGGGTTTATCACTAATGGAAAAAGTGCGGTGGTAGACAAGAGGCGGCATCAGAGTCACATTTCCGGCGTGGGCTTCAAATTGTGTCGTAGGTGTAATGATACGGCGGTCTCCCGAGATAAGATAGCCTATGCTGTAGTGTGACTGTGCTATTTCCATCTGCGGCATGCGATAGTCAGCGGCAAGGTTACGCTTTTGTACTGTAATAAGAGAATTTTTGGGCATCCGTATCGGCATATTAAGTTCTCCTTAGTTAATGATTCCGGAAATTACTCTTGCAAGAGTTATCCGGAACCGGAATTTACTTTTTCAAACTGGAACCGGGGGCGCGGATTCTAATTCAGCATTACAATTCATCCATTCGTCTCCATTGGTCTCCATTCCAAATCAGTCATACGTCTCCATAGTCTTGGTCTCCATTTATTCCAATAATATCATAATATCAAAGTTTTTCACATTATATTAGCATCATAGTAAAGGAAAGCCATGTTTTTATGACCTATAATAAAAATAGCTAAAATTGATAAGGGACTAGGCTACAGTTCCCAAGTATAAATACAGGTATAGGACTCATAGCAGTCTGACATCAAACAGAGGAGGTATGTTTTAAATGAAAGCAGTAAAGAATCAGAGATGGATTTTTGCAAAGGATATTGAAGGAGAAGAGGCAGGAGAAGGTGTTGTTCGTTTTGTTAAGAGCTACACTGATGAAGTGATGGTTGTAGAGAATCATTTCAAAAAAGGTGCTGTAGGTGCACTGCACAGCCATCCGCACACGCAGATAACTTATGTTATATCCGGAAGTTTTGAGTTTACGATAGGTGATGAGACAAAGGTCGTAAACAGCGGAGACACATTGTTAAAAAAGGACGGTATCGTTCACGGCTGCGTATGTCTTGAAGAAGGCGTACTCCTTGATATCTTTTCACCCATGAGAGAGGACTTTGTATGATAGAGATAAAGATCGATAAGTTGTACAGGTACGACAGAAAGTCAGAGCCCAGCTTTATCGGTTTCCCGCTGCCTAAGGGGAAGCTTTCCGATGAAAATACCGTGCGTCTTTTTGATGGCAGTACGAGTCTGCCGGTTCAGTCAAAAGTGACCGGGCGGTACGCTGACGGATCCATTCGTTTTCTTTTTCTCCGTTTTCTTGCTGACCTTCCTGCAAATAAAGGAAAAGTGCTGGAATGCGTATTTGAAGAGAGTGAACTTAAAGCCCGTGAGTCCGCACAGTCATATGTTTTTTCACCCGTTGCGGCAGAGGATATCGACGGTGGATACCGTGTACAGACAACGGATGAGAAAAGCGGAAAGGTTTTTTCCTTTAATATAAAGAACAACGCAGACTTTGTATTTGAAGATATCACGGCAAACGGAAGAACATGGAATGCAGAACAGATAGCGGGACCTCTTTTAAAAGACGGACAGGGAGAAAACTACGGAATAAAGCTCGGAGACTGGCAGGCGGTTGAGAATGGTCCCATATGTGCGATATATAAAAATTACGGAAAGCACATTAAGGCAAACGGAGCTGACGGTCCTGAATTTGAGATAAAGCTTACAGCCTATGCCGGGAAATCCTGGATAGAGTTTTCCTACAGACTGATAAATACGACAGACGAGGCATTTGAAGTAAAGCGTTTAGAGCTGGATCTGTGGCGCGATACAGCGCTTAAAGACACGGTCAAGAGCTGTGCTTACATTCCAAAGAATCTCGATTCCACAGGCTGTGGAGATGCAGCAAAGGGTACAGACAATGAAATGGTATGTCATGCTCCCTCCACAGATGCGGCAGAAAAGATCGTGCAGTCTCTTTCGGCAGAGGAAGTACGCACCATTGCAGCGACATCTAACTACAAAACCGATTATCTGATCGGTAAAAACGGAGCCGGAGTCGGCAGATTGATAGATGCAGAGTGGCTATTAAAAGAAGCTAATGAGCATTTTGCCGAGGTGTTTTATGGGACATTTTTCGCAGACTGTACCGATGCAAAAGGCGGTGTGGCAGCAACCATTTTTCAGGCACATCAGAATTACCCCAAGGCAGTACTTGCAGGGGAAGGCGGTATCCGTGTGATGCTTGTTCCGGAAGATGTGGAGAAGATCGTATTGCAGAGCGGTATGTCCAGAGAGCAGAAATGCCTGCTGCATTTTCATGATGCAGAGATGACTGTCAGTGAGATCAATGACCGCAGCATCATTTACCAGATGCCGGACAGACCGTATGTTTCACCTGCAGTGCATGCAGCTTCGGGAGTGTGGCCCGATATTTTCCCCAAAAAGACAGATGTGCGGGTAGAGCAGAATCTGGTGTGCCGTGGGGATGCCCATGGCCGTGCATACGGAATGCTTCATTTCGGAGATTCTTACGACAGCAATTATACTGCCCAGGGACGCGGAGGCGGAAGGCTTGTATGGTGCAATAATGAGTATGACTATCCTCACTCCTGTGCACTGATGTTTGCGAGAACAGGCATACGACGTTTCCTTGATTACAACATCGCATCATGCAGCCACTGGATGGATGTGGATGTATGCCACTATCACAAGGACCCCATATACCGGGGCGGACAGTGGGAACATACGGCAGGGCACTGTGAAAACGGTGTAATGGTATGCTCCCATGAATGGGTGGAAGGCCTTCTTGATTATTATCATCTTACCGGTGACGAGAGAGGCCTTGAAACTGCCATCGGTATCGGTGAAAATGTGAACAGATTGCTGGAACTGCCGATGTATGCCAAGGCCGGAGAGGCCAATGCCAGAGAGACCGGATGGGCACTCAGGACACTGACAGCTTTATATGTTGAGACCGGTGACGAAAAGTGGTTAGAAAAATGCGGCAGGATAATTAATGATTTCAGGGTATGGGAAGAACAGTATGGTCACTGGCTTGCTCCCTATACTGACAATACGCTGGTGCGTGTGGGCTTTATGATTTCTATCGCCGTAGGAAGTCTGATGCGTTACTACCGTGTATTCCCGGATCCGGAGCTGAAGGCAATGATACTCAGGGCAGTTGATGATCTGGTGGAGAACTGCTATGTGGAAGAATGGGGCGTATTCTATTATAAAGAACTTCCCAGTCTTAACCGTGTGGGAAATAATACCCTTTTGCTGGAGGCGCTTGCAGCAGCGTATGACTTAAGCGGGAACAGAAAATATCTTGATTACGGTATCGAGACTTTCCGCAATGCCATATCGGATAAGCAGCCTTTAGCAGGAGGTGCAAAGAGGAGAGAGGAAAACGCAGTCCTGTTTGGAAGCATGAGCAGCAAGACATTTGCACAGAGTATGATACCCCTTACCACTTATTACCGCGCATTGTCAGAGTGCGGAGAAAGTATCTGAGTATTAAAACGTCAAGTGGGAAGTTAAAAAGTATTTCGGCACAGAGAAAACTATGAAAAAAATTGATATGACAAAAGGCCCCATAATGGGGAACATACTGTTATTTGCACTGCCGATAATCGCAGGCAATATACTGCAGTATCTTTATACTACGGTGGACACGCTTGTAATAGGAAAGTACTGCGATTACAAAGCGATAGCGTCTGTCGGCACCAGTTCACAGCCGATAGAGGTATTACTCTGTATCTTTCTCGGGATAGGCACGGGGGTCAGCATACTTGTGTCTCAGCATATCGGAGCAGGACATAAGGAAAAGGTAAAGGATGCCTGTGTGACGGCGGTTTCCCTGGTTTATTACTGTGGTATACCGGTTGCGGTAATAGGCTGGTTTGCGGCTCCGCTGTTGCTTAAGCTCTTAGGGGTTCCTTCAGATGTATGGGATAATGCTTTGCTTTACACTCGTCTGGTGCTGTGCGGAGCTGTGGGAAATATCGGCTATAATATGAATGCGGGAATACTGCGGGGAGCAGGAGACAGCAAGGCATCACTATATTTCCTCTTTGTATCATGTGTAGCTAATGTGGTGCTTGATATAGTATTTGTTGCATATGTTGGCTGGGGAGTCGGCGGAGTGGCTTTGGCTACCGCTATTGCAATGTTTCTTTCATGGATATTCAGCATAGTCTATATCAGGAAGAGATATCCGGAGCTCGGGCTTCCCTGGTTTCCCGGCAGGGTAGTCTGGAGTGAGATGAGGAAGATCCTGGGAATAGGGCTTCCCATAGGACTTAATAATTCACTTTTTTCCTTCGGACATATGGCGATGCAGGGACTGGTTAATTCACAGGGCTCTGTGATCATGGCGGGATGCTCCATTTCCGGAAGAGTGACAGGCATTGCAAACATGGCCATAACGGGAGTATCCGCAGCGGCTACCACTTTTTCGGGACAGAATTTCGGCGCAGGAAATATAAAGCGCCTTCGCGAAGGACAGATAATGATCCCGGCGGTTTCGGGACTTATCACCCTTTCCTTCGGAGTGATATTTATAATGCTGCGTATGCCTATACTCAGGATGTTTACGGATGAAGTGCCGGTGCTGGATTTTGCCCAGGGATTCGTATGCGTGATGCTGCTCAGCCAATGGATGTATGCGGTATTTAACGGCATATCCTGTATTGTCAACGGAACAGGCAGGGTAAAATATACCACAGTGATAAACCTGATGATGCTCTGGGCTGTGCGCATCCCCGCGGCATATCTTATAGCAGCATTTATTGACGGAAAATATTACATGTACAGTTTTCCCATATCATTTGCTTTTGGTATGATCTGTATGATAGCTTACTATATTGTTTCGCCTTCGTGGAAGGCACTGATGGCAGAGGCAAATCCGGATAAGGAAACGGATAAAGAAAAAGCTGAAGGTAAGGGGAAATTCCACTTTCCGAGGCTTGCAGTAAAAAAAATCTGACAATGTTCTATATCGCATCAGAGAATCTGCCTGCGCAGATTTTCTTTGCGATGCCGGTAAGGCGGAAAGGTGAATTATGGATGCAAAAAAATTAGGATTCGGAACAATGAGGCTGCCATTATTAAAATCCGATGATCCCACATCCATAGATACGGATCAGTTCAAGGAAATGGCGGATATGTTTGTTGGAAGGGGGTTCTGCTATTTTGATACAGCATACCCTTACCACCAGGAATGCTCTGAGGCAGCAGTAAGGGAAGCTGTAGTAAAGCGGTTTCCAAGGGACAGATTTCTTTTGGCAGATAAAATGCCTATACTCAAGGTTAAGTCTGCAGAGGATTATCAGAAATTTTTTGACGAGCAGCTAAGGCGCTGCGGTGTTGACTATTTTGATTACTATCTGCTTCACAATCTCGGCAGAGACAGATATTTAAACACCGAAAAATTCGGAGGCTTTCCTTTTATTGAGAAATTGAAAAAGGAAGGCTATGTACGCAATATCGGGTTTTCTTTCCATGATGATGCGGATACTTTGGATACCATACTGACAGAACATCCGGAGGTGGATTTCGTACAGCTTCAGATAAATTACCTTGACTGGAACAGTGCCGCCATACAGTCGGGGCGCTGCTATGAAGTGGCCCAAAAGCATGGCAAAAGGATCACCGTAATGGAACCGGTCAAGGGCGGGGCACTTGTAAAGCTTCCTGATGCCGCGCTGGCAGAGTTTGACAGGTTTTATGAAGATGCAGGAGATCCCGAGATAACGCCTGCGTCTTTAGCAATAAGGTATGCCGCTTCCTTTGATAATGTTCAGATGGTGCTCAGCGGAATGAGCAATGCCGCACAGCTTGATAATAATACGGCTTTCATGAAGGAATTCAGGCCGCTGTCGGAGGATGAATATAAGTTAGTAGGACGGATTACGGAAATACTTGAAAGTACAGGAACGATTCAGTGCACAAGCTGCAGGTACTGCACTGAGGTATGTCCCAAAAACATAAACATACCAGAGTACTTCGGTCTGTATAATATGCATGTTGTTACCGGCAATAAGTCCAATATGTATTATGAGCGTTTCTCCATGGATCATGGAAAGGCATCAGAATGTGTTAAGTGCGGAGCATGTGAAAAGAACTGCCCGCAGCATATAAATATCAGGGAAAAATTAGCGGGGTTTGCAGCCTTGTATGAACAGTGAAAAGTGATTTTCAAAAATCTGTTGACAGGTTCCCTGTTTATTTATAACATAAATGTAAGCGTTTACATTTATGCGCTTTTTATGGATTTTCATGGAGGGATGTCATATGGAACATAAATTTATCACTATCGGCGAGATAATGCTGCGTCTTACACCGCCTAACTACGAGAAGATACGCATGTCTCATGAATTCGAGGCAAGCTACGGAGGGAGCGAGGCAAATATTGCCCTTGCCCTTGCCAATCTCGGTGTAGACAGCAGTTTTTTTTCCGTAGTTCCGAACAACTCCCTCGGAAAGAGTGCGGTAAGGATGCTCAGAAGCAATGATGTGCATTGTACTCCCGTGATATTAAGTACTCCGGAGGAAACACCGACACACAGGCTCGGCAGTTATTACCTTGAGACGGGATATGGTATCCGTCCGAGCAAGGTGATATATGACCGCAAACACAGTGCCATAACGGAATATGATTTTTCAGGGGTTGATCTGGACAAACTGTTGGAGGGCTTTACATGGCTGCACTTAAGCGGCATCACACCGGCGCTTTCCCAAAGCTGTGCAGACCTTATAATTCGTGCGTTAAAGGCTGCCAAGGCAAAAGGGCTTACGGTAAGTTTTGACGGAAACTTCAGATCGAGACTTTGGACATGGGAAGAGGCAAGGGATTTCTGTACTATGTGCCTTCCTTATGTGGATGTGCTTTTTGGCATCGAGCCGTATCATTTATGGAAAGATGAAAATGACCACGACAAAGGTGATGTAAAGGATGATATTCCTTACCAGCCTGACCTTGAGCAGCAGGATATGGTCAATCAGGCCTTTGTAAAAAAATATCCCAATATTAAATGTATAGCCA
This sequence comes from uncultured Lachnospiraceae bacterium, assembly GCA_946616835.1. Taxonomy (GTDB): domain Bacteria; phylum Bacillota; class Clostridia; order Lachnospirales; family Lachnospiraceae; genus NK4A136. The sequence continues at coordinate 407 of CAMOJK010000013.1, read as the reverse complement.
GACATGTGCGTTATGCGCACAGCGGAAGTGAGAACAGCTTAAAGGCTTATCTCTGGTATGACGGAAAGACCTATGAAAGCAGGCTTTTTACTTTCACGATACTTGACCGTGTGGGCGGCGGCGATGCATTTGCAAGCGGGTTTATCTATGCGATGATGCATGGCTATGAGCCGATAGATATGGTGAATTTTGCGGTGGCAAGCAGCGCCATAAAGCACACTATCCGCGGCGATGCAAATATCACGGACGATGTGGAAAGCATACGGAATCTCATGAATATGAATTATGATATAAAGAGATAGAAAAGGCGTCGACATCAGGCGAGTCTGTATGCTGTGGGAAAATTTGATATACTAAAACTTCCCACATATAGTCTGTGGAAAGAGAACGACGACTCGCATATGCAC
>CAMOJK010000012.1 GCA_946616835.1 uncultured Lachnospiraceae bacterium | reverse complement strand
GTTCCGGCGCAATTGCGAGTGTCGTTCTAAGTAGTTCAGTTAGTGGGAAGTTTTACATATTAATTAAAACTTCCAACACCGTGTAGTCTTGTCCGACGGTAAGCAGGACTATTTGTGATAGAGGAAAAATATGAAGAAAAAATTCGTGATTTTGGGAATGTATATCGGAATATTATGTATGCTCTGTGCCTGTGCGATCAGATCAGACGGGAAGATCAGTGAAGAGAAGATTGACGCAAGAAGAGAGATGTTTGAAGAATATCTGGCTGAAAAGTATCCGGATGAAACCTTTACTGTGGAGGTATGGCAGGAGTATGTGGAAGAAACCGGCGGGGCCGGCCTGCCGGATTATGAGGGATATGTGTACAGACAGGTGGTTACAGATTCGAAAGGCAATCATTTTATGGTATTTCCGGGTGACCATGGTGAATGCTCGGATGATTATCAGAAGGTCCTGGACGGCTGGGTACATTATAATGAAAAGGGCCAGCATGTAGTTTACGATGATGATGGCAATGTTATAGCCGAGTATTATTGATCGCTTCCGGAGAAGGGATTAAATTATATTTATAACTCAGGAGTATTTAAATGAGTAAAGAATATGCTGAGAGAATATTAAATCTTATAGAAAAATCTCCTACCGCATTTCAGGTCATTGAAAATGCCGGAAATATCCTTGATGAAAATGGTTTCAGTGAACTTAAGGAATCAGAGATATGGAGTCTGCAGGCAGGGGGGAGATATTATGTTAAAAGGAATGGTTCTTCCCTTATAGCATTTACCGTTCCGAGGCCTGATTACAAGGGATTCAGGATCATTGCAAGCCACTCGGATTCACCGTGCCCGAAGCTTAAGGAAAATCCTGAGATAAAAAGCAAAGACTATGTACGTCTGAATGTTGAAAAGTATGGCGGTATGCTGCTGGCGCCCTGGTTTGACCGCCCGCTTTCGATCGCGGGAAGAATAATAGTGAGAGATGATTCAGTGCACTCCGGCATCAGGTCGATTACGGTCGATCTGGATAGGGATGTCGCAGTGATACCGTCTCTGGCAATACACTTTAATAAAGAGGCAAATACCGGTTATTCCTACAGCTTTCAGAAGGATATGCTTCCCATAGTAAGTGCTTTAAATGCATCAGGTGAGGACCGGGATGCAAAGGGTAACAGCATTATCATGTCACTGATCGCCCGGGCGGCAGGGGTTGAAGAAGAGGATATCATCGGACACGATCTGTATATGTATATCCGTGAAAAAGGTACTGTCTGGGGTGTGAATGACGAATTCATAGGCTCTTCAAGGCTGGATGACCAGGGATGTGTATGGTGTACGCTTGATGGATTTGCAGATGCCGTAAATAAAGAATCAGAATATTTTGACAGCCCTGAGTTCGTTAAAATGCTGTGTATTTTCGATAATGAGGAGGTAGGTTCAAGAACCCGACAGGGGGCTGACTCTGACTTTCTTGAAAAGCTTATTGCCAGGATAAATGATAATCTGAAGAGAAGCAGCGAAGAGTATTATACTGCATACGCCAACAGCTTTATGATATCGGCAGACAATGCCCATGCTCTTCATCCCGCACATACGGATAAGAGTGATCCGGTTACGGCCCCAAAAATGAACGGAGGGATAGTGATCAAATACAGTGCAAGACAGAGCTATACCACTGACGGGATATCATCTGCATTCGTAAGATGTATCTGTGAGGACAGCAGTATTCCCTATCAGACATTTGTTAATCACTCAGATGAGCCGGGAGGAAGTACTCTGGGAAATATCTCAAACTCTCACGTGTCTGTCAGCACAGCGGATATCGGACTTCCACAGCTTGCAATGCATTCGGCTTATGAAGTCGCCGGAGTGGAGGATGCCGCTTCCCTCAGAGCATTTGCTAAAGCATTTTATGACTGAAATAATACCAATATATTGTTGACTAAAATATCGACATGTAATATCATCACTATTTGAAAAGGGGAGCTGTTTAACGGCTGAGAGGAGACTGTTAGTCTCGACCCGTAACCTGATTTGGATAATGCCAACGTAGGGATATATGCGAGATTATCAGCAGATATGTCCGAATCAGGCATATCTGCTTTTGTTTTGTTAAAAATAAAAAAGAAAAGAGGAAAGAAAATGTTAGGAAGCTGTTTGGAAAATGTCAGAAAAAATGCACCTTTGGTTCACAACATTACAAACTATGTAACGGTTAATGATGTTGCAAATATTCTGCTTGCCTGTGGCGGCAGTCCAATAATGTCAGACGAACCGGAGGATGTAGAGGATATTACAACAATATGCGGAGGTCTGAATATTAATATCGGTACGCTTAATAAGAGCTCTATAGAAGGAATGTTCAGGGCAGGAAGAAAGGCAAATGAGCTGGGACATATACTTCTTCTTGATCCGGTTGGAGCAGGAGCATCAAAACTTCGTACAGATACCGCAGTGAAGCTTATGGACGAGCTTAAGTTTACATGTATAAGAGGAAATATTTCCGAGATCAAGACGCTGGCACTTGGAAGCGGTACCACAAAGGGCGTTGATGCAGATGTGGCTGATGCAGTAACGGAAGAGACTCTTGATAATGCAGTCAGATTTGTAAAGGATTTTGCAAAAAAGACCGGGGCAGTGGTAGCAATAACAGGTGCTATCGATCTCGTAAGTGATGGTGATAAGTGCTATGTCATCAGAAACGGCCGTCCGGAGATGGGAAGGATAACGGGAACAGGCTGTCAGTTATCGGCACTTACAACCGCATTTCTTGTTGCAAATCCGGATAATAAGTTGGAAGCGGCAGCAGCAGCCGTATGTACTATGGGATTAGCCGGTGAGACAGGGTGGTTACGCATGCAGGAAGGTGATGGCAACTCCACATACCGCAACCGTATCATTGATGCTGTCTTTAATATGGACAAAGAGACACTGGATAAGGGAGCAAAATATGAAATTAGATAAGAAGGATCTGTTATTATATGCTGTTACTGACCGTCACTGGCTGGGGGACAGGACACTTTACGAAGTGGTAAAGGAGAGCCTGGACGGCGGGGCAACTTTTATACAGCTCAGGGAAAAAAATCTGGATCAGGCTCACTTTCTTGAAGAAGCCGTAGAGCTTAAGAAACTGTGTGCTGAGTACCATGTTCCCTTTGTCATAAATGATAATGTTGATATAGCATTGCAGATGGATGCAGACGGAGTCCATGTGGGACAGAGCGACATGGAGACCGGAGATGTCCGCGCCAAGCTTGGGCCGGATAAGATAATAGGTGTATCGGCACAGACCGTAGAACAGGCAATCCTTGCAGAAAAAAGAGGAGCGGACTATCTTGGAGTGGGAGCAGTATTTCCGACAGGTTCCAAGGATGATGCTGATGATGTAACGCATGAAACTTTAAAAGCAATCTGTCAGGCTGTAAGTATCCCGGTAATAGCAATAGGGGGGATAACTGTAGAGAATACACCGCTGCTTAAGGGGACGGGTATATGCGGTATTGCGGTTATCAGCGCAATTTACGGACAGGAGAATATCCCTGAAGCCACAAGAAAGCTGAAGGATGTTACAGGCAAGATGGTGTATGAAGCATGATAAAGGGTGTTATATTTGATATTGACGGAGTGGTTCTTGATTCCATGAGTATCTGGAAGGACCTGGGGGCGAGATATCTTAAAAGCCTGGGAACAGAGCCGGAAGAAGGACTGAATGAGATCCTCTTCTCAATGAGCATGGAACAGGGAGCAGAGTATCTTAAGGACCATTATAAACTTGAGGAACCCACAGAGATTATCCTGGAGGGACTCAGGCGGATGCTTCAGGATTTTTATTATGCTGAAGTGCAGGCAAAGTCCGGAGCGAAAAAGCTTATGTCATTCATGAAAGAAAAGGGACTTAAGATCACAGCCGCAACTTCAAGCCCGCGTGCCCATATAGAGAAGGCACTTGAAAGAAACGGACTGTTAGGGTATTTTGACAATATCTATACCACAAGTGAACTCGGTACAAGCAAGCATTCTCCTGATATATATGACAAAGCTGCTGAGTTCATGAACTTAAAGCCTGATGAGATCCTGGTCCTGGAAGACTCACTGTATGCCCTTAAAACCGCAAAAAATGCAGGCTATAAAACAGCAGGCGTTTATGATAAGGATGGTGAAACGGATCAGGCAGGAGTAAAAGAAGCCGGGGATATATATATCACCGGACTGAATGAAGTGGTTGATTACTGGGAGAAGCTGCAGGATTAACGGAAATATGCAGCTTGCAGCCCGTGTAAATCAAGCGGCAGATTGGGGGCACCACCTTCTGTCGCGATATAAAAGATGCTGAAAATACAAAAGAAAGAAGGTAAAGAGATGAACACAGCATTAACCATTGCTGGAAGTGATTCCAGTGGAGGCGCCGGTATACAGGCAGATCTTAAGACCATGACTGCAAATGGAGTCTATGGAATGAGTGCTGTCACTGCACTTACTGCACAGAATACTACCGGCGTGACAGGAATAATGGAGGTAACACCGGAGTTTCTCGAAAAGCAGCTGGATGCAGTATTCAGTGACATATTTCCGGATGCCGTTAAAACAGGCATGGTTTCTTCAAGTGAACTGATACGGGTTATCGCTGACAGACTGACATTCTATAAAGCGGGAAACATTGTGGTGGATCCTGTAATGGTTGCAACAAGCGGAGCAAAGCTTATAAGTGACGATGCTATAGAAACTCTGAAAGAGTATCTGCTTCCTCTCGCAACTGTGATTACGCCCAATATTCCGGAAGCAGAAGTGCTGTCAGGCACGACTATATACTCTGAAGGCGATATGGTTGAAGCGGCCGGGATCATTTATGAAAAATTTGGATGTGCAGTGCTATGTAAAGGCGGACACCAGATAAATGATGCTAATGATCTTCTGTACAGCGCTGAGGGACCGGTGTGGTTTAAGGGAAAAAGGATAGACAATCCCAATACTCACGGAACCGGATGTACTCTTTCAAGTGCCATTGCCTCAAATCTTGCAAAGGGCAGTACATTGGAAGAGGCGGTTAAGGAAGCAAAGGATTATATATCCGGTGCGCTTGCAGCTATGCTTGATCTGGGCAAGGGAAGCGGCCCGCTGGCACATAATTATGTATTTTTAAAGGAGGGTATCAGTAATGAGTAATACAGAGAAACAAAAATTCGATGGCTATGCAGGTAAGTATGATGAATGGTTTATAGCAAATGAAAATCTTTTCACCAGTGAGCTGAGACTGTTTAAAAAAGTTTTGGGAGATATAAACGGCAAGAAATTATTGTCTGTCGGCTGTGGAAGCGGATTATTCGAAAGCTATATAGATTCTTCAAATATTGAAGGAATAGAGCCTTCGGAGGATATGGGAAAGATAGCTGAAAAGCGTGGAATAAATATTATAAAGTACGGTCTGATAGAGGATGTAGATCTTCCGGAAGAAAAATATGACATTATTTATTTTAATGGGAGCTCAAGCTATATGGAGAATCTTGCGCCTGTTTATGAAAAGTGTCTGAAAGCTCTTAAGGAGGGTGGAAAGCTGATCCTTCTGGATGTTCCGAAGGAGAGTGCTTTCGGATTTATGTATCTCCTGGGGAAGAGTCTGGGGACTTACGAACATGAGTACCTTGAGGGAACAATGCCTAAGCTTCCGTATCCTCTTGCACTTGCGGCATCAGGTGTATGGCATTCAACAGAAGAAAAGATAGGCGTTCTTAAAGAACTGGGAATCAAAAATTTTTCTTTTTATCAGACCCTGGTTAAGAATCCGCTCTACACAAATGAAGAGCCGGAAGAAGTTATCGAAGGCTATAAGAGCGGCGGATATGTAGCGATCATTGCTGAAAAATAATAAGCATCGGGAGATGAGGGTATCAGATGGTCCTTTCGGGAAAATTATCGGAAAAGCTTAAAAGTGAAGCTGAAGCTTTGTGGGCAGAAGCAGCCGGAAAAAAGTTTCTTGTCAGTATGGCAAAGGGAACTCTGGACATAGAGTTGTTTAAGAACTATATGGTACAGGATTACCTTTATCTTAAAGATTATATAGGAATACTTAAACAGATCCGTGAAATGGCAGAGGATGAGAAGCTTGCTGTATTTCTTGACGGGATCATCGGTGATACCGAATACGAAACATATAAGGTTCATGTCCCTAATCTCAGATCATTGGGAATAAGTGAAGAAGATGCAGCACTGTGCCGGAAGGGGCAGGTTATTGCTGAATATATGGATTTTATGAAAAGTCGTCTTGAAGAGTATGGTATACTTGCGGGACTGACAGCACTTCTTCAGTGCTCATGGAATTATGCATATATAGCAGATGTCGTGTCTGAACGCTATTCGGATGAACTGGTAAGATCCCGCTATAAGAGCTGGTTTGAAGCATACACAAACCAAGCCTATATCGAGTCTAACCGGAAGTGGATAGATGCGCTTGATGAAAGAACAGCGGATATCAGTGATGAAGACGTTAATGTGCTGTGCATGATTTTTAAAACATGCGCGGAGTACGAAAATAAGTTCTGGGATTATCTGGAGGGGTGATCAGTAGAAATGATGCAGTAATGATAACATTGAAAAAGCTGTAAATGGTGGTATGATATTGCATTATGAATCTGATTAAAAAGTTTATCCCCTATTATAAGCCCTATATGGGTGTGTTCTTTATCGACCTGCTGTGCGCAAGCATACTTTCTGTTATAGATCTTGCATTCCCGCAGTTTTTAAGGATATTGCGGGCAACATTGTTTCTTGAATCCCCTGAGAAGATACTTAAGAGTCTTGGATTTATCGCATTGGCGCTTATTGCAATGTATGCGGTACGCACTTTGTGCAGGTGGTATGTGACCTATCAGGGTCATATGATGGGTGCCCGCATGGAGTCGGGTATGCGTCATGACCTGTTTGAGAAGTTCGAGGCATTTTCTTTTTCATATTATGACAGCCATAACACCGGTGAGATGATGTCCAAGCTTGTATCGGATCTTTTTGATATTTCCGAGCTTGCGCATCACGGTCCCGAGAATATATTCATATCTGTGGTCAAGCTCATAGGTTCTTTTATATTGCTCATGTATATAAATGTACCGATGACATTGAGTCTTGCTTTTGTTGCTCTGTGTATGGCTGTATTTTCCATTAATCAGAATAAACGCATGCGTGCGACTTTTTCGGACAACAGGCGAAAGATCGCAGGCATAAATTCATCTCTCCAGGATACTCTCGGAGGTATCAGGGTAGTGAAGTCCTTTGTCGGCGAGAAGGTGGAACAGGATAAGTTCGATAAGAGCAATCTGGCCTTCCTTGATTCCAAACAGGCTAATTATAAGCAGATGGCTCTTTTCCATTCCGGCAATAATTTCTTTGAGGGGATGATGTTTGTAACTGTGCTTGTTGCAGGAGGATTCTTTATTGCAAAAGGGGAAATAACAGGTGAAGACCTTGCAATCTATGCCCTGTATATAAATATCTTTATCAATCCTGTAAATGTGCTGGTTGAGTTTACCGAGCAGCTGCAGAAAGGCCTTGCGGGTTTTGAACGCTTCACGGAAGTCATAGAGACTATGCCTGAGATAGTGGATAAACCCGATGCGGGAACACTTAAGGATGTGAAGGGGATCATCGACTACGAAGACGTGAGCTTTTCATATGAGGATGAGGAATCTGTGCTTACGCATATAAATCTTCATATTGATGCGGGAAGATCAGTGGCTATAGTGGGACCTTCCGGAGGAGGTAAGACGACGCTCTGCTCCCTGCTTCCGAGATTTTATGATGTAACCGGAGGAAGCGTTAAGATCGACGGGACGGATGTAAGAGATGTGACACAGCAGTCCTTAAGGTCGTTTATCGGTATCGTGCAGCAGGATGTTTATCTTTTTAACGGCACCATACGGGATAATATCTCTTACGGTAAACGGGATGCTTCAATAGAGGAAATAACGGAGGCTGCAAGAAATGCAGACCTGCTTGAGTTTATAGAAGGACTGCCGGATGGTTTTGACACACAGGTCGGCGAAAGGGGTACCAGGCTCTCGGGCGGTCAGAAGCAGCGTATTGCAATTGCCAGAGTATTCTTAAAGAATCCCCCTATACTTATACTTGATGAAGCAACGAGTGCGCTTGATAACGAAAGTGAACGCTATATCCAGGACAGTCTTGACCGGCTGGCACAGGGAAGAACAACCATCACCATAGCCCACAGGCTCTCAACGATCCTTGGTGCTGATGAGATAATAGTCCTCGATGATGAGGGAATCAAGGAACGTGGCAGCCATAAGGAACTCATAAAGCTGGGCGGTCTGTATGAGAAATACTACCGTATGCAGTTAAGTGCTATCTGATGAATGAATGCCTATCCTTTTACGGCACCGGCCGCAATACCTTTGACAATATGTTTCTGACATAGAATATATACGATCATCACAGGCACGAGAGACATCATAATGACTGCAAGTGACGCGCCCATATCTACGCTGCCGTAGCTTCCCTTCAGGTACTGGACATGTATGGGAATGGTCCGATACCTTGTCAGATCAAGTACCAAGTATGGGAGAAGGTAATCGTTCCATATCCACATAAGCTCAAGTATTCCTACCGAGATTGTAACAGGACGAAGCATCGGAAAGACTACGAGAAAGAACATCCTTATCGGACCGCATCCATCAATCATGGCAGCTTCCTCAATCTCCAGAGGCAGGCCTTTTATAAATCCCGCAAACATAAATACTGCCATTCCCGTACCATATCCCAAATAAACTAAGGGAATCGTAAAAGGAGTATCCAGTCCAAAGCGGCTTGCATTGGAAGAAAGCGTAAACATAACCATTTGGAATGGAACCGCAAGGGAAAACAGACATATTCCATAAAAAGCTTTCGAAAATATGCTTCCCACCCGTACTATATACCAGGCAGCCATGGAGCAGCACAGCAGGATCAGTGCTGTGGAGACTATGCTTATGAACAGGCTGTATGCAAAGGACAGAAAGAAGGGATAATTTCCAAAAGTCAGTGCCTTGCCATAGTTTTCAAAAAATACAAATGAGTCCCCGAAAGGCAGTGAAAAAATATCAGAGCTGACCTTTCCGCTTTGCTTGAAAGAATTATAAAATGTGATAACTATCGGTACTACCCAGAGAAGGGATATAAACGAAAAAGCCAGTATTTTTACCGCACTTACCTTTACATATGTGACATCAGGCACTTTTTTTTCGCTGCTCATTATATTTGTGTCTGCTTTTGATTTCATTTATTTTGTCTCCCCATTTTTTATCTTCGCTTCTTTTTTTTCTTTTGTCAAAAGTGTCTGTGCAAGTGCCAGACTGCCTACAAGCAGGGTAAATATAACCGCCTTGGCCTGTGCGGTTCCGTGCCAGTTCCGGTTTATCTGATATGTAGAATAAATATTGAGCGCCAGCAGTTCAGTGGTTTTTAACTGCATTCCGTTTTCAAGAGTGTGAATGGGATTTCCGCCTGTAAGCGCAAGATTCTGGTCAAACATTTTAAAGCTGTTGGTCAGGGTAAGAAAAGTACATATTGTGATCGAGGGGAGCATATTGGGAGTGATAACCCTGAATAGCTTTTGTGCAGCGGTTGCACCATCTATTTCAGCAGCTTCCAGCATATCCTCGGGTATTGCATTAAATGCTGCAATATAAATGATCATCATGTATCCAATTTGCTGCCAGGCCACCAGTATTACGATCCCGAAAAATCCAAATATGGCATTGCTAGTAAGATATGTTCCAAAGAAACTAAGTAGGCCGTCGAAAATCATGCTCCATATATATCCCAGTACCACTCCGCCTATCAGATTGGGAATGAAAAAGGATGTGCGGAAAAGTGACACGCATTTAAACTTGTCCTTGAGAAAATAAGCTATAAAGTATGCGGGTATATTTATGGTCAGGATTGAAACAATCGCGAAGAAAAATGTAATGACAAAGGAATGCCAGAAGCTTAAATCAAGCAGAGCCAACCTGTAATTGGAAAGACCTACCCACTCTGCATCCCTAGGTATGAAAAAATCACAAAATGATAAATAAAACGCCTGAATGAATGGGATGATGAAGCTGAATGTAAAGCATAAAACCACGGGTAGTACAAATAGCGGAAACAGACGCTGAAGAGATTTCCTCATATTTTTATTCATTGCCTGAGTGTTCATATCATTCTCCCGTGATGGTGTATTCAGGTAACAGTTACATTATGCCGTGTTCAAGACGGTACTGGTATTTCCAGCCGTTTATAAATGCGCTTTCCACATCCTCCCAGGTTCCTGTTCCTGCTGAGTAATCCGTAAGCGCCGAAGTGACTCCGTTCCTCCATACGTCAACATTAGGAGTCTTGCTGAATTCCCATGTGATGGGATGACGGCCTGCTTCTTCATAGCGCTGTTCGTCCAGAAAGAAAACATTATCGGTTGGTAATGCATTTTTGAATGGGGTAACACCGAATTGAACGGCTAGCATTTTTTTGCCGTCCTCGGATGTTACTACCCAATCAAGAAAATCCAGAGTTGCCTCGATGCTTTCCTGATCAGCTTTTGAATTGATCACCCAGTAATTCTCGGTTCCGCAGCACAATCCGAAATTTTCTTCATCCTGTGCACCGCAGTATATTGGAAGCATGGAGAGATCATCAGGGGACATTCCGTATTTATCGGGATCGGTTAATACTGAGTATTCCCATGTACCGTTTTGAAAAAATACGGCTCTTCCACTGCCGAATTCATCTTCAGCCCTGTTGCCTGTAGCTGAGGATAGTTCGTTTCCGGCAATGGAGCTGTTGTTTATGTATAGATCCCAGATGTTTTTATACAGCCCAAGATATTCGCCTGTTATTTCAGCCGGCTGCGTTACTATTCCGTTTTTTTCAAACTCGCAGTACAGGGGCATGTTGGCAAGATGTCCCGAGAAACGCCATGATGATGACGAATCAAGTCCGGAGGATGTAAAAGCGTCAAAGCCAAGATCTTCGCGTCGGGCATGAATATCCTGAGCGGCTGTTTTCAACTGCTCAAAATTATTGATGTCACAAACATCGTATCCGGCTTCCCGTAAAAGTGCTTTGTTAGTGATCAGCCCATACGCTTCATAGCAGAAGCCGATGCCATATAGTTCGCCGTTATCTCCCTGCAGGCAGAAATCCCTGGTCTTAAGGCGGCTGGCCAGATCTGTGCCGTTCAGGTCAAGGGGGTAATCCCCCATATTCTCCAGTCCCTGTATATTGGAACAGTTAAAAAAAGTAGGGCAGGTTGATTTATTTAACTGTGCACTTAATGTATCGTGGTATGTGCCGGATGCGGCAGTTACTATTCGGACCTTGATTCCTGTCTCTTCCGTGTATTTGGCAGCCAGTTCCTGCCATGCGGCATCAGCCTCAGGTTTGTAATTTAGGTAATAAACATAAGGTTCGTCGCTTCGGCTGCAGCCGCACATTGAAAGCAGCACAAGCATTATAGCAGTAATAAATATCTTTCGGGGATTAATCAAGACGCATTACCTCACAGCTACATTGTGATGTTATTATTTCCATATATTTTAGCATTATTCACTAAGTCCCTCAATGAAAAATGATCTGTTTTCATACTATGCAGCAGGAAAAATAGTCGTTGAAAACCATATTGGAACTGAATATAATGTGCCCATACAGAATGGGGCAATATGCAGTATAAAATTATCCGCATTAAAGATAATATGTTAAGCCGGATGAGTTAGATGATTTAGGATGGAAAAATAAATGAAAATTCAGAACCGAAGATATACCGGCAGTAAATATAAGCTGATGCCCTGGATAAAAGAATTGATTTTACAAAATTGCAGGGTGCATGATTCACTGTTTGATGTATTTGGCGGAACGGGTGTGGTTACGGCTGAGCTGCTTTGCATTACTAAAGAAAATATTATTAATGATTTTCTTTTTTCTAACGAAACGATTTATCGGGCTTTTTTCGGAAATGGAAAATATGACCCTGTAAAACTGGAGGAATATGTAAAAGAATATAACAGTCTTGACAGAAAAAAGCTTAAAGAAAATTATGTGTCGGAAAATTATGGTGACAGGTATTTTAAAAATGAAGATGCAAAACTGATAGGACATATACGGGAGGATATACAGTTATCACTTACTGCGGGGAAAATAAATAAAAGGGAATATAATATTCTACTGTCATCACTGCTCTATTCATTGGACAGATGTGCCAATACTGTCGGTCATTATGAAGCGTATATAAAAGGAAAAGAGATAAGGTCTGAATTTGTTTATGAACTGATTGAGCCTATAGAAACCTCAAATAAAATAACCATATACAGAAGTGATGCAAATGAACTGGTGAAGAGAATATCTGCAGATATAGCTTTTATTGATCCGCCATATAACAGCAGACAATACTCCCGCTTTTACCATGTTTTGGAAACGATTACGAAATGGGAGAAACCAAAACTGGCAGGTACAGCGATGAAACCTCCCGAAGAGAATATGTCCGATTACTGCAGAAAATCGGCGCCGGAGGTTTTTGGAGAGCTGATTGACAGCCTTAGTGTAAGATATATTATTGTTACCTATAATAATACATACGATTCCAAGAGCACTTCCTCAAGGAACAAGATTACTTTAGAGCAGATTAAGGAAACTCTGGAACGAAAAGGAAAGACTAAGGTGTTTGAAACCGGGTATCACAGATTTAATGCCGGAAAGACCGATACGACCGATCATAAGGAGATGGTTTTCATCACGGAAGTTGATGCTTAAAAATGAATGTGTTAATGCTCAGTCTGCCGATTTCGGAATTTCGGGAAAACATGAATCTAATTCAGAATAGCACAAAAAAGGAGTTTAAATGGATATTTCAGTAAATGAAGTAACAGCAGAACAATTGAAAAAATATGATGAACTAAAACAGTTACTGAAAAATTACGGGAGCGTTGCGACTGCATTTTCCAGCGGGGTGGATTCGACCTTTCTGCTTTATGCTGCAAAAGAAGCATTGGGAGACAGGGTGATTGCTGTTACGGCAAGGTCCTGCTCTTTCCCGCAAAGAGAGCTAAACGAAGCAAAGAGATTCTGTGAGACGCATCATATCCGTCAGTTTATATTTGATTCTGAGGAACTGGAGATAGAGGGATTTTCCCAGAATCCCAAGAACAGATGTTATCTGTGTAAGCGTGAATTATTTGTAAAAATAAAAAAAATAGCGGCGGATGAGGGGGTTGCAGTGATCGTGGAAGGCTCTAACCTGGATGACAATGGGGACTACCGGCCGGGGCTGCAGGCTGTAGCAGAGCTGGGGATTCAAAGCCCTTTGCGAAGCATTGGATTTACTAAAGAGGATATCAGGGCTTTGTCCAGACATCTCGACCTTCCTACCTGGGATAAACAGTCCTTTGCCTGTCTTTCCTCCAGATTTGTGTATGGAGAGACAATATCAAAGGAAAAACTGGGGATGGTTGATAAAGCAGAGCAAATGCTGTTAGACCTTGGGTTTCATCAGGTTCGTGTGCGCATTCATGGGACTATGGCAAGAATTGAAATCATGCCGGAGGAATTTGAAAGACTCATCGATAAGGATATCCGTGTTCAGATTACGAAGTCATTCCGGGCTTTGGGATTTACATATATAACAATGGATCTGATTGGTTACCGCACCGGAAGCATGAACGAAGTGATAGAATAGTAAAATTAATAGTGAGATATAATAAACACTTTCATAGGAGTGAGATTATGAAAAAGATGAGAAGAATTGTACCGTTAGTTTTATGTATGGCGGTGCTCATACCGGCATGTGGAAGGACGGAGGAACCTGCTACGGCTGTGACAGAGCCGGTTGAAGTTGTGCTTGACAGTCAGCAGGTTGTAACCGGGGAGCAGGGCGAGAAAACAGAGACATCCGGAGAAGAAACAGGTGAAGCAGCAGCCGTTGAAGAAGGGGCAACTGATACAACTGATACTGCGGGCTCTGCAGAACAAACAGCAGACACCCCAACAACTGAAGAAACAACAGGTGATACATCAGCGCCTGTTGAATATGAAACAGGTGATGGTGTTATGGGATCGTTTTTGCTTTCATCCGATAGGAATCTGATCGATACAACAAATGAGTATGGGGTATTCTACAGGGTGGTTTATAAAGCTTCGATAGAGGGGGATGAGCTCATAGCCTGCGGATCCATGGATTACAGGAATTCAAAAGATCAGGATCCTATCACCATATCGTCGGATCTCACTCATATTTTCAAGGTTGATGAGAATACCGTATATCAGAAGCAGGGTGAAGCAGAGCTTGAAAAACTCTCAAAAGAAGATTTTGCAGACCTGCTTGAGAGCCGGAAGGATTCCGGAATGTACTTCGAGGTAGAGATAAGCGACGGAGTAGTTACGACTGCTTTGCTTTCTTTGTGATATACGCCCTGAAGCATGGAATGGTGGTGGGAAACCACAGTTATTCTCATCCGGATTTTGCGGAAATTCCTTATGAAGAGGGCATCAGCGAAATCGAAAAATGCGAGGCTTTGCTTGACGATATTTATAAAAAGACCGGCGTAGAGCGAAAGTACAGGCCTTTTAGGTTTCCTTACGGCAGTAAAGGCGGAAAGAATGAAGAAAACTATGAAAAGTATTTTAAGGACAGGGGCTTTTCAATGGAGGATGTTATAAAAAGGGTACATGATAGGGATCCGGTAAGCGGGGCTATGCTTCTTGAAGATGGGACGAATCACATAATACTTATGCATGATCATGAGGAAACGTTTGCAATGGTTCCTGATTATTATAAGATAATGCTTGAACATATTATGGAAAATGGTGTCAGTTTCTCGGTGCCTGAATTTATATAAGCGGGTAGAATATGATCTGTCTGAAGTTACAGGGAAACCGTAACTGTCAGAAGAGGAAGTCAGTCTGTGGAGCAATGCAGTAACCATACGGGGAGGGAAATGATGAAAAAAATGTCAGTATCCATATTGATAGTTGGACTTTCGACTGCGTGCATGCTTATGTCGGCATGCGGAAGGAGTGAGCGTAATGCAGATCAGCCGGAGGAAGTCGTTGATCTTTTTAACGATGCCTATGTTATGGAGAATTATATGAATGCCGTACAGGATTATGATCATGTCATAAATGAGCAGGTCTATTTTGACTGGGGCAAACGCTCTATGGGCCCTACGGAGTATAGATACAGAGGGATTGTTTATCTTACGGACGAGGAGGCCAAACGGCTTTGGAATGAGTATGAATGGGAGCAGGTGGATGATGCAGAGTTTGAATTTGGCAAGATGGAGACTGATTTTACAGGTGAAGGTCCCTGGTATTCAAGCCAAGAGTTCATTAACGATAACTACTCCACTGTTAATGTAAAATATACGGTTTTTGACGGAGAAAAACTGGTATTTGATTTCAGTCAGATTTAAAAAAATACCCTGTAAAAGGGAGGATGCCGGGAAGACTTTCGTCCACCCGGCATGAATTATGAAAAAGTTTGTTATTGTCACTTGTTATTCTGGAAAGCGTTTTCCTCTTTCCGATAGTTATATAATAAAAAACAAAAATGGAAAAAGAATGGTAAAAAATTAAACGTTTCAGCAACAAAATGTAAACAAATTATGAATTGCTATTTTATGTAAACATCCTCACCTTTCAGGCAGTTTTTCGGGCTCCGGATACTCTACACCGAAGGTTTCTGCGGTGATGGATTTGATGCGCTGGTCTTCCAAAGGTTTGTCGCTATAGTCGGTGCGGACCTCAGCGATCTTATTTACCACATCGAGTCCTTCGGTAACTTTTCCGAAAGCGGCATATTCACCATCGAGGTGAGGGGAAGTCTGATGCATTATGAAGAACTGGCTTCCTGCGGAGTCAGGGATCATGGTGCGGGCCATTGAAAGAACACCGGGTGTGTGTTTAAGGTCATTTTTAAAACCGTTATGTGTGAACTCGCCTTTGATGGAATATCCCGGACCGCCTGTGCCATTGCCTTTGGGATCTCCGCCCTGGAGCATAAAGCCTTTTATCACACGGTGAAAAATCACTCCATTATAGAAGCCTTTATTTACTAGACTTAAGAAATTGTTGACGGTATTGGGAGCCACCTCGGGATAGAGCTCGGCCTTCATTACGCTGCCGTCTTCCATAGTGATCGTTATAATCGGATTTTGTGCCATTTTGTTTTCCTCCTGTTTGATTATCAAAAGTGATGACTTATTGTAACATAATTTATACGGTTTCGCACGTACATGGAAAGATCGGCGTATTGTTTGCAGAAATGCTGATTTCTGATAATTGAGTTTGGGGGAAAGTGGCCAATGAGGGCAAAAGTATTCACGACAATGATAAAAGGAGAAAGTTACGATCTTTGGATCTCGGACGAGCCAGAGTTCATAAGGGAGTGTGTGGGACAGCGCATTCCTGTCATTGAATATACGCATGATGACACTGTCGGAAATGACAGGGGGACAGCAGATATGCATTGCTCCGCTTTAGACAGTTTCCTTACCCCCTGGGCCACATACTCTGTGGATGCAGTGAAGAATGATCCTGAGTATATGAAAAAAGTTGTTCATCGTTTTGCCGGAGTTCCATTGACAGTAGCAGAAACGAATGTGCTTATAATTCGAGAGCTGTGTGAAAGTGATGTCGAGTCCGTGGAACGGATATTTGCTGAAGGCAGTATATCAGGATTTACAGATATATGGGCAGAGAATAAGGATGATAAGAAAGCGGCGCTCAGGGAATATTGCCGCCTGCATTACGATCTGTATGGTTACGGATATTATGGCATAGAGATAAAGGGAGATAGCGACATTATCGGCGTTATCGGTTTCAGGGAGTATGTGGAACAGACAAAAATAGGGGGAGAATATCTGTGCTTTGAAATTAAGGGAATGGATTCTGGATTAAGTCCGCTTGAGCTTGGTTACGTAATGGGAAAAAAGTATCGCAGGAAAGGGTATTGTGTAGCTGCGTGCCGGGAATTAATAAAAAAAATGCCCGGAGATATTTTTATCCTGGTGGATAGAAACAATATCCCGGGTGTAAAAACTGCTAAAAGGATATCCGTTCAGACGGATATTTTTGACAGTGATTCAAGTGCGTGATCCTTTATCATAAGTGTGAAATGCTCATCTATGTAGGCTTCACACATGCCGGACATAAATGTTCCGCTGCAGAAATCTGAAATTACCGAGCATACCCGCTGATAGTCCTTTACCGTGAGGCTTTCAGGTTGCATTATCAGGCAGTACATATCTTTTGAAGGACTACAGTAAAGAGTATTCCTTCCGCATGGTCTTCCGGCAACAGCCGCTGCTGCCTGCATCACATCATTTAAGGATGTAAAGCGGAAGAAACGATAATTTTTGTTGTTATTTGCAGTGCCGGAAGAAACCGGCATAGGTGCATTTTGAGGACGGCTTCCGTTTATGTTTCCTGAAACCCTTCCGTTTCCTGCAAACATTTCACGGAAGAGATCATGAATGGAGTTCATAACCGGATTGAAAGATTCTGATATATTACCGGTGGAAGCAATTGATAGAGTGATAGGATCTCCTTCATCACCTTTTTTTACTCTTCCGCTTATTTCTATGGTATTTTCCCTGAGATCGTCATCTTCCTCCAGATCATCATCTTCCGACAGAAACGAATCTGAATGAATATTATCTGAAGAGTTTCTTCCGGAAACTTTGGTTATAACCAGAACAATGATACCGGACTGCATGGGAACCACTTCTATCATGAGAGGTTTGTCATCTGCTTCAAATCCAAACTCACAGCTTGCCTGCTGCATCATATCCCGCAGCAGACCGTTAGCCTGGGCACTTCCAAAGGTGAGCTCGCTGAAATTGATCTTGCGGGCATCCAGATCCTCTTTTGTCAGTATGCACTTGATCTGATCATCACTGATCTTCTCAATTCTCATGATACATTGTCCTTCTTTTAACGAACATTTATGAAAAAACACAAATTTACTAAAATTAATACTTACGGCATTACTTCCGTTTATACTGTAAGTATAAGGAATTATGCGGTAATAGTCAACTTGAAGGCAGTCACTTGGCAATGTCTTCGCTTTTTAACAGTTTATATAGTATCCTGTACAGCTCAGCAGATTCCTCCGGGGTTAATGTGACATTGCACTTCATACCTTCCGGAACCGCAAGGGCTTCTTCTCGCATGGCAATCCCCTCATCTGTCAGAGTAACATAGAGTACCCGTTCATCATCCCTGGACCGGTTTCTTGTAATGAGATTTTTTTTCTCAAGCTTTTTTAAAAGCGGCGTCAGGGTGCCGGAATCAAGGTAGAGATATTCTCCAAGTTCACTGACAGAGATCCTGCCGTGCTCCCATAGAACAAGCATAGTAATGTACTGGGTGTAGGTGAGGTCAAGCTTGTCCAGAAAGGGCTTATACTTTCTGGTTATCTCTCTTGAAGCGGCGTATAGCGGAAAACACAGCTGATTACATAATTTTAGAGAATCATATTTTTTATCCGTCATATCACCCACACCATTATTTAAACTGCTCAACCAGTTCTGTGATCCTGTCTGCGGGAACAAAGCCTATGTTTGAGCCGGCTACGGCGCCGTCTTTAATAAAGAAGACTGCAGGAACACTCATTATGTTAAATTCCTCTGCAAGGCTGGGACTCTCATCAACATCTACATTGTAAAATTCGACGCTTCCCTCATATTTTTCCGATACCTGCTCAAGTACGGGGGCGAGCATACGGCAGGGACCGCACCATGTAGCTGAAAAATCAATGACCTTGAGTCCGGACTTGTCCATTGTTGCGTAGTCTTTTTCTGAAATCTTTTTAACCATAATAATTTCCTCCTGTTTTAAATTTGAAATCGGTTTTGTAAATTCAGTCTGTTTTCTGATAAATTATGTGACACCTGATGTGCTGCTTTACTTTCCGGATAGAAAGCTTACAGCCGATAGTGCTGCCACATTACCTTCACCGGCTGCCTTTGCATACTGATAGGGAGTGCCGGTTATATCTCCGCAGGCAAAAAGCCCTGCAAGATTCGTTGCCATTTTTCTGTCTGTTACCACATGTCCGTCTTTTATTTCAAGTCCGGGTACCAGGTCAGTGGGAGCTATGTTTTCCCTCAGGATAAAGATCCCGTTAGCTTCCGTTGTTTCACCATTTTCGTATCTGAGAGCCATCATACCGCTAGCTGTTTTTTCTATTGCTGCAGGCTTAACCCCGGTGATAAGCTCGGTCCCGACAGGTGCAGTGTCACATCCGTTATAGACAGGAATGTAATAAACCTTATCGGCAATCTCTGCAAGGAAAGCTGCCTCAGCTTCTTCCTTTGCACTATAGGCTGCGACTATTGCGCTTTTTCCCTTATATAAGGATGCATCGCAGGTTGCACAGTAGCTGACTCCTCGACCAAGATTTTCCTTCTCCCCGGGGAAAGGCTTTTCGGCTGATACGCCGCTTGCAAGTATGACGGTGCTTGACTCGTAATTACCGGCGTGTCCCTGAATTGCGAAAAAATCGCCCATTGCGTAAATTGCAGCGGCACGGTCTGGGGTAATGGTTATGTCCATTGCCTTAAGGTGCCCGGAAAATGCTTCCTTCATGCTGCTTCCGCTTATATTCGGAAGACCGAGATAATTTTTAATCTCGTGGGCAGAATCTATTTTGGGACTAAGTTCTTCGCTTCCGAGAAGCAGTATATTTTTATTCCTGAGCTTTGCGGTGAGGGCTGCTTCTAATCCCGCAGGACCGGTGCCGATTATTGCTATGTCGTATCTTTCCATGGCGAAGCCTCCGTTTGTCATGATATTTAATACAAATCCTAATTGCTTACAAATAGATTTTATACAATTAAATTTTAAATGTCAAGTGTCAACACAAGTAATAATGTGACAGCAGACTGTGTAAAACATTTTTATATGACAGTTTATCTGATAAAATGAAAAATATGTATCTAAAACAATTCATTAAAGAGGAGGAAAATAGAATGCCGTTTATTGATTCAAAAGTAAGTGTAAAGGTGTCGCCTGAGCAGAAGACTGAGTTAAAGCAGCGCCTGGGGCAGGCTATTGCCATAATTCCGGGAAAGAGTGAATCATGGCTGATGGTGAATATAGCTGATGAGCAGAGCATGTATTTCAGGGGGGATGACTCTGAGCCGATCGCTTTTGTACAGGTAAATATATACGGCGGCGAAGATGACGCTGCTTTCCGCAAGATGACAGCAGAGCTTACAAAGATTTATGGTGATGTGCTGGGAATCGCACCGGACCACATGTATATTAAATATGCTGCGTCTATGGACTGGGGCTGGAACGGAAGTAATTTCTAACTGAGGCTTTCAGTTGCGTGCTGTCGGCATAAGCAGGCAAGCATTGGGGGCAGATATTTAAAAATGCTATGGCAGATTAATATGTTAAGGGGGAAGAAATTCCCCCTTGATTTTTATATTTTGTCTTTTTATAATGTTTTTTGTAAGATGAATGCGGAAATATGCGTGCCGGAAGGGAGCGTTGATCTGCCGGAGTTTTTTAAAACTTCTTTACATCTGAGTCCCGGTAGGGACTGTCTTACAGGTAATTATACCTGATCGGTGATCTTTATTTCTAAAGAATTGGTTTCACTTTTCTGAAATTATTCTGGAATATTGAATCCTGAAGTAGCACAAATAATACAAAATAATACACTTAATACATTCTTATTTTTTATTTTATTTGGCACTTCGCGCATCTTACATTTCCACAGACCGCGGCAAAAAGCCGCCTGACACCGCTGCATGGGGTATTTCACGGATATCTTCTTTTTGGAAGCTTTTGGGATCTTTCGGAAGTTTTTGTAGATTTTGGAGGCTTTGGGGAGTGCAGGGTGGTATCTTCGGATAAAACTGTTCATGTACATCTGCGGCAGGACCTTCTCAGACAAAGTGCCGTGATAAAAGCTGTCCGAAGATTTTAGGTGACTATAACGCTGCGGTCTGTTATACTATAGTGGTGTTATGTAAAGTGGTGGTATATCGCCCTGATGTTTTTTAATGGTATATAATTGCTGTCGGCAGGACTGACATGTCCCGGACAGCTGTATTTGCAGGGGATACATAAGGTAGACACAATGAGTGAAGAAAGAAACGAACATAAAAGATCAAGAAAGGTGACCAGAAAAAAGCGGACTCCGGCATATGATGATTCGGATGTGCGGGAGTATGTACCTTCCGGAAGAGCTAAATCAGCGGCTAAGTCTTCGGGCAGGTCTGATGATAAGTCAGCCGTCAGGAAAGGCAGAAAGCCTGTGAATCGCAGGCGTCCTGTACAGGATCCGGACGAACCGGACAGAGACATGATTAAGTCATTTTTCCATAAGCTGATTGCTGCACTGGTTGCCATATTGCTTATCGTAGTGGTTATAATAGTTGCCTTTGGAAACAGGATAAAGCTGGCCATGGACAGTGGTGAGGGCTTTGGCATGCACACGATCCTGATGGTACTTTATCCCGAAAAATATTCCTACTCCACAGAGACTGCGGATATGAATGAATATTTCAGGCTTTTTTCCGATGAAGATATAGCCATTATTCTGCAGGATGAGAGACTTGAATCAAGGGCGAAGCTGTTAGATGGAAAGGTTTATTTTTCATCAGAGACAGTTTATGATCTTTTTACAAAGAGATTTTATATTAATGAAGAAGAAGGTGTTTTGCTTTATACCACTTCTAATGATATATACAGAGTTTCTATTGATGATTCCGGCAGCTTTTACCAGACGGACGGAGGCAGGGTGCAGACGGATTACGATCCGGCAAAGCGTACAACGGACGGCGTAGTATATATAGCTGCAGATTATGTGAAGCTTTTTGATGATTTTTCATATGAGTATTTCCCTGATCCTAACAGAATGCAGGTTTATACTCAGTGGGGAACAGACAGGGTTGCAACTGTTGCGGAGAGTACCCATGTGAGATATCAGGGCGGTGTAAAGAGCGATGTGCTGAGAGCACTTGATGCAGGTGAAAAAGTCGAAGTTCTTGAAACCATGGAAAATTGGACAAAGATAAAGACAAACGACTGCTTTATCGGATATGTGGAAAACAGTAAGCTTAAAGATTATGCGGATGAAAATCCGACGCCTGTTACCGGTGCTTACGATCCGGTGGCTGATTATAGCGCTGCGGCACTTACTTCAGATGAACGCATACTGCTGGGATTTCATCAGATAAGTGCAGGTCCGGATAATGGCAAGGCAATGGAGAGCCTGACGGTTTCTGCAAACGGGCTTAATACTGTATCGCCAACATGGTTTTTCCTAAAGGACGAGGAAGGTGAGTATACGGATCTGGGAAGCTCTGCCTATGTGGAGGCGGCACATGCCAAGGGGTACCAGGTGTGGGCACTTTTCGAGGATATGACAAATGATGTTGATGAATATGCACTCTTCTCGTCTTCTTCAAAAAGAAAGCAGCTTATTGAAAAGCTGATGGCAAGTGTGGAGACGTACGGACTGGATGGTCTGAATATAGACATAGAGCGTATAGATTCTAGGACCGGACCGCATTATGTGCAGTTCCTGAGAGAATTGTCGATAGAGACGAGGAGAGCCGGAATAGTGCTTTCAGTGGATGATTATCCGCCCAACCAGGGTAATCGGTATTATAATTATGGTGAGCAGGGGCTGGTTGCTGACTATGTTGTACTGATGCAGTATGATGAGCACTGGAGCGGCTCGGATCCGGGATCCGTATCGTCACTTCCTTTTGTGGAAAAGGGAGTTGATGATTCACTGGAGCTGGGAGTCCCGACAGAAAAGATAATAAGTGCTCTGCCTTTCTATACCAGGATATGGCGTGCTGAAGGTACTGAAACACATTCTGATTCCGTGGGAATGACGGCTGCTTCGGATTTCCTGGCTAACAGAGGCGTAACACCTGTATGGGATGAGGAGCTTTGCCAGAATTACGGCGAATATCAGGATGGTACGGCAAAATACATGATATGGCTTGAGGATGAGGCTTCCATGCGGGCTAAGCTGAATGTTCTGGCTGAAAAGGGCGTACACAACATCGCCGGCTGGCGTTTGGGGCTTGAAGCCGAAGGAACCTGGAACTGGATAGATGAGATAATTAAGTAAAGGCTGAAATAAAAACAGCCGGATAGTAATTAACAGGATAAATGAATACTGAATTTACAGTTATCGATCCTAATGAGATCGATGAAGAAGTTATATTAAGAGCCGGGGATATTATAAAAAATGGCGGTCTTGTGGCTTTCCCTACAGAGACTGTATATGGTCTGGGTGGGGATGCGCTGCAGGCAGAGTCTTCCAGAAAGATATACGCGGCAAAGGGACGGCCTTCGGATAATCCACTTATAGTGCATATTGCGGATATGGAGCACCTTCCTTATATATGTAAGGAAGTCCCGAAGACAATGAAGGTTTTGGCAGAGAATTTTTGGCCGGGGCCTTTAACCATGATAGTAGAAAAAAGTGATGCTGTACCCTATGAGACTACCGGCGGACTGGATACTGTAGCTATACGAATGCCTGATCATGCCGTGGCGCTTGAATTTATAAAAGCAGCCGGCGGGTACATTGCAGCTCCAAGCGCAAATGCTTCCGGACGCCCGAGCCCCACACTTGCAGCGCATGTGCGGGAAGACTTAGACGGCAGGATAGATATGATAATAGATGGCGGTGAAGTGGGGATAGGCGTTGAATCCACCATAGTTGATCTGACTGTGGAACCACCTATGATACTTCGGCCCGGCTATATTACAAGAGAAATGCTGGAAAGGGTGCTGGGACAGGTGGATGCTGACACTACCATAATGTCCGGAACTGATAAAAAGGCACCGAAGGCTCCCGGAATGAAATATCGTCATTATGCACCCCGCGGGGAAATGACGATAGTAGAGGGGGATATGGAGGATGTCATAAGGACTATAAATGAAGAGGTCTGCAAGGCTGCTTCCAATGGTCAGCGTACCGGAGTATTATGTACGGATGAAACCTTGTCCCGTATAAGGGCAGATGTTATAAAAAATGCAGGCAGCAGGTCTGACGAGCATGAGATAGCAAGAAATATTTACCGTATACTGAGGGAATTTGATGAAGAGAGAGTGGATGTAATCTTTTCAGAGGGCTTCAGTGAGGACGGATTCGGACAGGCGGTAATGAACAGGCTGCTTAAGGCAGCAGGGTACAGAGTTAAGAAAATGTAACTATTTTGATGAATTCAGGAGATCAATATGCAGGTAAAAAAAATTTCAATAGGAAGCGACCATGGTGGATTCGAGCTTAAGGAAGCTGTTAAAAACTTTCTGACGCAGAAGGGCTACGAAGTGAAGGATTGCGGGTGTTATGGGCTGGAATCTGTTGATTATCCGGTTTTTGTAAAACCTGTAGCAGATGATGTGGTAAGTGGTGCTGCAGACAAGGGAATAGTCATCTGCACAACGGGAATCGGCGCAAGTATTGCGGCTAATAAGGTGAAGGGCATACGCTGTGCACTCTGCCACAATGAGCATACTGCCAGAATGACACGGCTGCATAATGACAGTAACATACTGGCGTTGGGAGCTGCGGAAGTATCCGTATTTATGGCACAGACCATCGCAGAAATATTTATGACTACTGATTTTTCCGGTGAGGAAAAGCATAGCAGAAGAATTGCTGAGATAGCTAAGATAGAGGCCGGCGAGGAACTTTAGATCAAAACATTGCACTGATTATGGGAGGGAGAAAATATGAAAAAGAGAGATGGCTACATCACATGGGATGAGTATTTCATGGGGGTTTCAAAGCTTTCGGCCATGAGATCCAAGGACCCTAACACTCAGGTGGGAGCTTGTATAGTAAGTGATAATAATAAGATACTATCCATGGGATATAACGGCTTTCCCAACGGTGTCAGTGATGATGAATTTCCCTGGGACAGAGAAGGTGATGAGCTGGATACAAAGTATCCTTATGTGACCCACAGTGAACTTAATGCCATACTTAATTACAGAGGCGGATCACTGGAAGGAACCAAGCTTTATGTGACGCTTTTTCCATGCAATGAATGTGCAAAGGCTATAATACAGGCGGGAATAAAGACTGTCGTATATGCATGTGACAAATATGACGGAACTCCCTCCAATATTGCGGCAAAGAGGCTTTTTAATGCTGCAGGCGTAAGATATTACGAGTATCAGCCTACGGGAAGAAAGACGGAAATAGATCTTTAAATGAACAGACTTAAAATTAAAAACAAAATACGCATAATAGGGGCACTGTCTGTCTCGGTACTTTTCTTTACATACTGTCTTGATGTTTCTGCCAAAACAGATATGAGTAGTCAGAACTATTATGATGTCTCCGATACGAAAGAAAAGCTGGAAGAGGCTGAGAGGGAGAAAAAGGAAAAAGAGGCAGAGCTTGATTCAGCCAGACAGGATCTTGCACAGACGCAGGCAACGCTCCAGGGACTTGAAAATGTAAAGGATACCTATCAGGGGCAGATGGCCATCCTTAACGGAAATCTTCAGGAGGTGGCAGCTAATCTGGAGGTGCTGGAGGCGTCCATAGACCTCAAGGAAATAGAGATAAATGAGACTACAATAGAGCTTGAAGAAAGTCGGGAAACCAGGATCGATCAGTACGAGAGCATGAAGGCGAGGATACGCTTCCTTTACGAAGGAGGCAGCGATGGCTATCTTGCCATTCTTTTCTCAGCTGAAGATTTTGGTGAGTTTTTAAACTATGCTGATTATATAGAAGCTCTTTCAGCGTATGACAGAAAGATGCTGGAGGAGTATGTACAGACTGAACATGAAATAGAAGAAAAGGAAGCTGAGCTTGAGGCGGAGATGGAAGAACTTCAGGCTATGCATGAACAGGTCGTCGAAGAACAGAACAGAGTGAACGGGCTGATAAGCGTCACTGCTGAGAATATAGCCATAACCGCTGATAATATTAATATGACACAGGCGGCAGCAGATGCCTATGAGCAGGAAGTAGATCAGAAGGCAGCCGAAGCTGCGGCTGCAGCAGCTGAGTATGCTGCAATTAAGGCTCAGTATGAGGAAGAACTGAGACTGTCTCAGCTGGCAGCACAGTCTGCATGGAGGAATATTTCGGAGGTGACTTTTGCCGAAGGTGACAGATATCTTTTGGCTAATCTTATCTATTGCGAGGCCGGAGCAGAGCCTTATGCCGGACAGGTGGCTGTTGGGGCGGTTGTTATCAATAGACTTCTCAGTTCACGCTATCCCGATACGGTGACCGGCGTAATATACCAGTATAAGCAGTTTTCACCTGTGCTTGATGGACATCTGGCATTGGCGCTGGCAAACGACAGGGCAACGGCAAGCTGTTATCAGGCGGCTGATGAAGCTATGAGCGGCAAGACGAATGTGGGAAACTGTCTGTATTTCAGAACACCTATAGAGGGACTTACCGGTTTGCAGATAGGACATCATATATTTTATTAGAAATAGGCTTTATTTTATGTAAAGTTTTATGTAAAATTGTACATAGTTGGTTTACAAAAGATGGTATTTGGTATGTATAATGCGGGGGGGCAGTATATGGAAAAGTTACCGGTACTTTACAGAAAGCGGCTTATCCCGCTTGAGTGCGTGCAGCTTAAGGACGATGTAATTCTTGAGTGTAATGATGATGTCATACTTACCAAATGGTATGCACTTAAGCCCAAAAAAGATCTTCACCATGGCTATTCCTGCTATTTCCGTAATAAGGGATACAAAGTAAGCAAATTCTATACCGCGGACAATACGCTTATGTACTGGTATTGTGATATCGTGGATTTTGACTGCAATGAAGAGACTAATGAGCTTGTAGTGACTGACCTGCTGGCAGATGTAATAGTTTATCCGGATGGTTTCGTCAAGGTGGTTGACATAGACGAACTTGTGACTGCACTTGATGAAGGACTTATAACGCTTGAACAGCTCAAAAACTCCCTTACCGGTCTGGATAGTCTGTTACAGTTAATATATAACGATAAATTCGATCTTTTGACAATATACATTGACAGAGCGGAACAGAATGAAGAGAAATTATCAATTAAAAACAAAGAGGAGGAATCAGAATGAAAAACAAGATTGCTAAAATCGTAGGCCTTATGGCTGCAGCAGTTCTTTCACTGTCTGTATTCACAATGCCTGCGCAGAAGGCCGCCGAGGCTGAGGCTGCACCGGCTGCTACGGGAACTTATATCAGTGAGCTTACAGGTCTTCCTATAAGCGCATCGCTTAAGAATCAGCGCCCCGTGGCTATAATGGTGGATAATGAGAAGACAGCTCTTCCTCACTATGGTCTTAATCAGGCAGATATTGTTTATGAGATGATGAACAGTACTGCTAACGGACGTATCACAAGACTTATGGCTATCGTTAAGGATTATG
The DNA here is from genome assembly GCA_946616835.1 of uncultured Lachnospiraceae bacterium. GTDB lineage: Bacteria > Bacillota > Clostridia > Lachnospirales > Lachnospiraceae > NK4A136. The sequence goes on along the minus strand of CAMOJK010000012.1, from coordinate 15,458 downwards.
CTTCCATTACACAGTTCGGTAATGTAAGAAGTACAAGACCTACCAATGTCATTCTTGCATGTGAGTACAATGCTATCCTTATCCACGATGGCGGTCCTTACTATATCAATCAGTTCCTTGCTGATCCCGCCAGCAACAACTTAAGCGGTGGTTTCGCTCGTTTTTCGAACGGAAAGAGATCTGAGTTTACTGAGTATGTAACATATAATGCATATACCAATCCTAATACAAAGAAGACTTATTCAGGTCTTGCACAGCGTCTGGCTTCATCAGGCTATAGCACTACATATAACCAGTACTATATGGGCTCAGGATTTAACTTTGCACCGGTACAGTATAATTTAGGTGCTGGCTCTACTGCTGCTACCTCTGTATCACTTCCTTTCCCGCACAACAGCAGTGCACTTTACTATAATGCAGGAACAGGAACTTATGATTATTCCGAATATGGCAAGGCTCACAATGATGCCCTTACCAATCAGAGAACGACTTTCGAGAATGTTCTTATCCTGAACTGCGATTATGTACAGCTGGATAATCATGGATACATGGCATATTACATTCTTGGCGGTAATGTTGGTTACTATCTTACAAACGGAAAGGCTATTCCTATCACTTGGGCAAAGGCAGCAGCTAACTATCCTACAATGTATACAAATGCTGTCACCGGGGAACCGCTCGTAATTAATCCCGGTAAGACATATATTGCTATCGTTCCCTCAGATGTATGGACAAGTCTTGCGATAAAGTAAAGCCGGTATGACAAAGGTATCTGACAATAATTCAGAAGTGAAAAATAGCTCAAAGAAAAAGGGGTGTCTGAAGATCTTCAGGCACCCCCTTTTGGGGTTAATGTTTATTGTGGCGGGTGTTATCTTATACCTGCTTCGTTTTCTGCTCCCTGTTTATAATTTTTCCACACCGTTCTTTACCGGCATAGACTCACCATCTGAAGTGATGAGGATGGCAGATGGGCTGCTTATGGTAAACGAAGGATACAGCACGATATATTTTGTGGATGATAAAAACGACCGTATCGACCATATCATAAGTGTTGAAAATATGAAGATCGGTGAGGATTCCTTTATTGATTATGTGGTCCAGGGCAGGGATGACCATGTATATATACATATTGCTGAGGTTGAGCATTCAGGAAGCCGGATAATAGGCGAGCGTATCTGTGAATATGATGGAAAAGGAAATTATCTTCATGATGTAGTGTCATTCCAATATTACGAAACCGATATGCAGCAGGTGGGAGACGAGCATATACGCGCTATTAATTTCAGAGACGGGCAGCTTTCATATGTTTATAATTATAATGGTGAAAACAGTATTGTGAGAGTTGGCGGAGATGGCTCAACACTGGATAATACAAAAATAGAGTGTCCCGATGGTCTTGGGATATATTATGTCTGCGAAGCGGAAGATGGATATATGGCAATACTTACTGATGCCTCTGTAGCGTGGATAGGTGAGGATGGCAGCGTGGAGCGGATAGCTGAGCCGGAATATACTCTGTCTGATATGGGAGAGGGGGACGGATTCTATCCGACGGCAATTTTCAATGCGAACGGAAATATATATCTGGCTGAAGGAATAGATTCCGATTATATATGGTGTCTTAATGATGATGTCTTTGAATATTGCAATTCTTCCTGGGACTATGTGGGAGAGGATGATGACGGATTCTATATTGGAAATGTGTACGAGATAAACGGCGTGGATGATAAGCTCTATATCGCAATCGAGGATACGATGGTGATAGATGAGGGAGATTCATATGAGTATTTTGAACCTGTCTATAATCTGCCGGTGAAATACATGATTTTGTCACTGATCAGTCTGATACTGCCTGTTCTTGCTGTTATGCTGGTGATATTGGGACTGATCTGTGAGGCAGCGATCTTCTGGGGTTACAGACATACGATACTGTTCAAGCTTCTCAGGGTACTGCTGCCTGTAGCTCTTATAATGTATGCAGGCTTAAGTGCCCTGCTGATCTATACAGCGTATGATCAGAACAGGGACAGTGTGTCTGCATCGGTAAGGATGACAAGCAGTTTTATCGCCAAATATTTTGATGGTGATGAGATAGCCGACATAGATACTGCGGATACGGAAACAGCGTTGAAGTGCAGTGAGTACTATGAACTGCTTGAGCAGCTTATGAGCGAAATAGATGCGGACTGGGTAAAGACATGTACCATAAGCGTACTGAAGCCTGATGGAAACGGCGGACTTGTTACGCTTGCCTCTACACGAGGGTTAACCCCTCCGTTTTCAGCTGGCTATGATTTTGATAGCATGATGGAAGAGGAAGAAACTACCGTAGAGGTTGAGTCATTTAACCTGAGTGATGATTATGCGGATGTTTTTACCAAGATATATGATTCCAACGGTGATGCTGTCGGAGCTGTAGTTGTTTCGATGTCATTTTCCGATATAGAAAAAGAAAGAAATGAACAGCTTCGTGACGCTATCCTGATGGTACTGATATTTGCTGTGGTAGAAGTTATAGTTCTTTGGATTATCTGCTATTTTATATCGAAGTCTCTTAAGGCGGCAGGAACGGCTATATCAAAGGTTGCTTCCGGTGATTTTGAAGCACGTATCAATAATATACCTGATGATGAGATAGGTGTTATCTGCAGCGGCGTAAACGACATGGCATCGCAGCTAAGTGATATGTTTATCCAGAAGGATAAGAATGAAAAATTTTATTACAAGTTTGTGCCGGAGCAGTTCAGGGAACTTCTTCACAAGGAAAGCTTTACCGACCTGGAGCTGGGGGATGCAGAGAGTACAGACCTTACGGTCCTCTTTTGCGATATCAGATCATTTTCGCTTAATTCCGAAATGATGACAGCAAAGGAAAATTTTGAATTTGTCAATGTAATCTACGGAATAGCGGGACCTATAGTAAGAGAACACGGAGGCTTCGTAGATAAATATATCGGGGATGCTGTCATGGCCCTTTTCCAGAGTGCAGACGATGCTATTGCTGCAGGTAAGGAAATCTACAACAGTATAGTGCTGGATAAGAGCACGGCTGAGCGCCTTGGCATGTCTTCCATTAACATAGGAGTGGGTATTCATTCAGGAATGGCTCGTATCGGTATAGTGGGAGAGGACGAGAGAATGTCAGGCACTGTCATTTCAAATACTGTTAATATTTCCTCTCGCCTTGAGTCGCTGACGAAGCAGTACCATACTGCTATGATCATAACCAAAGATACCCTCGACAGAATGAATGATCCGGACTCATTGCAGATAAGGTATCTCGGAATGGTGCAGGTGGCAGGCGTAAATGAAGTGAAGGCTATTTATGAGGTGTTGGATGCTCTGAAGCCTGAGCTGCGCGAGGAAAGAATACGCACCAGGGACGATTTTAAGGAGGGTGTAAGGCTCTTCCACCTGAAGGAGCCGGAAAAATCCATAGAGTATTTCAAGCGGGTGAGAGAGTCGTCCCAAAATGATCCTGTGGTAGATACTTATATCGAGTATATAGAGGAATTTATAGAAAGCGGGCATAAAGATAATTATGTCTTCAGATTTAACAAAAAATAACAAAATTTTCAATAAGGCACTTGATAATTTTACATTTGAGATGGCGGGACGCGGTGCGATCCGTCATCTTTTTAATCTGGGCATGTCTGTGTCAGAGATTCATGATGAACTGCTGTATCCCATTCCGGAAGAAAAAATAAGAGAAGAAATATGGGCTTATCTTCTGGAAACGAATGTGATACTTTTGGAGGAACCCGGTGAAGCTCATAAAAATATTCAGTATGAATTCGTAAAAGAGACCAATGAATACGGGAGAGTGAGCTTCAGAAGGGTGGAGAAAAAAGTGCCGGAAGGGGTTTCCGCAGACAGCTCGCACCATGATCCCGGAACGGATGATTATGTCAAAGCAGAGTTTGGGAAGATGCAATATAAGGCGCCGGAAGACTTTGAAAGAAAGCTTATGGAACTGGACTCCTCCGACAGGGATTATATTACAGACATTCCGTGGCCTCTTAAGCCGGTATGGCACAGGAAGGATGAGCGGATCGAGAGGATAATGAAGGTGTTTTGAAAGTCTGGGCTGAAAGTCCGGGGCCGTAGTAACCTTGAAAAATGCCGGAGTGTTGAGTTATAATAATATCCGTTGTTATGTTACCTTAGTCTAACTGTTCGTAATCTCTTTTTGAACAGAGGCTGTGAAATATTATCATGGACTAAAAGATGTCACCAAAGAAGAAAAAACTGCCCGCCTGGGAAAAACTTGATAATACGGCGCTGCTCTTTCCTGTCATTGCTACGGAAGGTATGAGCAATGTATACCGCATCTCGGCTACTCTTACGGAGGAGGTTGATCCGCAGGCACTGGCGGAGGCGCAGGATAAGGTACTCTCCCATTTCCTGAATTTCAGGATGAGGCTCAGGTCCGGAGTTTTCTGGTACTATTTCGAAGAAAATGATATGAAGTATCCCGAAGTAAAGGAAGAGAACGATTTCCCGGGATCCTATATAAATAAGAGCAAGAACAACCAGTATCTTTTCAGGGTTACTTATTATAAGAAACGGATCAATCTCGAAGTTTTTCATGCCCTTACAGACGGTTTCGGCGGCCTGGTATTCTTTAAGGAACTGCTTTACCAGTATCTGCGTATTCGGTATCCCGAGATACTTAATGTTGAAAAAGACCAGATATCTTCAGGAATCTTTCTTGACAAGGAAGATAGCTATCTGCGTAATTTTAAGCAGTCCAAGGATCATAGTGCGGCGTATAAATCAAAAAAGGCCATCACACTCAAGGGAGAAAAGCTGCCTAACGGAACCATGGGAGTGATCCACTGTTATCTTCCGTTTGTTGAAATGAAGGCTGCCGCAAAGAAATACGGTGTCACCCTGAACCAGTTTCTGGTGGGCACTTATGTTTATGCCATTTATAAGGAATATCTCCGGGGAGATGTGTCGAAAACACCCATAAACTGCTGTGTGCCGGTAGATCTCCGTTCATATTACAACTCACATACGCTTAAGAATTTCTTCGTTATGATATCTGCGATATTCAGGCCCGAAAAGGAAGACTACAGCTATGAGGAAGTTCTGCATATCATTGCTGACTGCCTGAAGAGCCAGATCAATCCGGAGCATCTGAATGACATACTGTCATATAATGTTTCAAATGAAAAGAATAAATTTCTACGGCCTATACCGCTGTTTTTAAAGAATATAGCTATAAGGCATGTGTATGAAGCTACGGCTTTCGGTACTACTTCCACCCTGACAAATGTCGGGAAGGTAGAGCTGAGGGAACCCTATGAGCCTTATGTGGAGCACTTTTACGCTATGCTGTCCATGTCAAAAGGACAGAATATGAAGGGTGCCGTGGTTACATACAAGGATACCATGATACTTACATTCAGCACCATACTTGCGGATCTTTCGATACTGCGGACATTTTTTGCCTGTCTCAGGGATGAAGGCGTACATGTTGCCGTAGATACCAACGGCGTATGGGAGTAGAGGTAACAGCTTGAGCAAAAAGACAAAAGCAGAAAAAAAATCAAATAAAAAGATGCAGCCTGAGGAGACGGTGCGCTCCATAAAGAAGTGTCCTCAGTGCGGCATAATACTGCTTCAGGGTGGTGATACCTGTCCTTTCTGTCATTGTGTGCCTGAGGATCAGGATGAGGAAACGGTTTCACAGATAAAGAAGGATTTTGGGCAGGGGGCTCCTTATCCGGACATCATGAAAAAGCAGAGGCTGGTCAGGTTTGCGCTCAGGCTCATACTTTTTATCATGATAATGATAACTGCGACATCCATAGCATTGAACTTTGTTTTTACACCTTCGATATGGTGGTCGCTGATAGTGCTGGCAGGTATGATATACGGCTATGTCATGCTTGATTACTGGATAAAGCATGATGCCGGTTTTGCTAATAAGATAGGGGTTCAGATATTCGTTTCCATCCTTTTTATATTCCTGGCAGATTACCTTACCGGTAACAGGGGATGGGCATTGCAGTGGGTGATACCAAGTATCATTCTTTTCGGCGATGCGGTGGTATTTTTCCTTATGCTTTTAAACAGGAGCAGGTGGACCAGCTATCTGCTGCTTCTGATACTTATGGAGATCGCAGGAGCGGTCATACTTTTCCTGCTTTTTGCGGGATATATCCAGAATGGGATACTTGTCATAATCTGTATAGCCGTCACATCAGTTTTCCTGCTGGCGACCGTGATATTCGGTGATGCCAAGATCACGACAGAGTTAAAGAGACGGTTCCATATTTGATCATTTAATTTTTATAAAGGTATTCTGATATGCAGACAGCCGATAGTGAAGCAAGCCGTTTGGGCAAGACGGCATTACAGGTAGTAAAGATGATAAACAGCCTTCCGGGTGCATCCGATCCGGAAGCGAAGCTGCGCAAATATGAGAGAGAGCCGGCCTGGAAATGCCCTGAGGGACTGAAGCTTACTGAGCTTGACTTAGGGATGTTCAAGGCAGATCTGATGCAGAGTGGTCCTACGGATGGTATAATCCTGCAGCTCCACGGCGGCGGATATTATGAACCCATGCACAATCTTTACAGGGATACTGCGGCACTGTATAACAAGCTGAGTGAGGGGTATGATATCCTCACTCCTGATTATCGGGTGACTACAGAAGCACCTTTTCCGGCTGCGCTGGAGGATGCACTGTGTGCATACCGCTGGATAAGGGAACACGGATATTCTCCTGAGAAGATCATTTTTGCCGGAGACTCAGCCGGAGGCGGACTGGTACTGGGGCTTACATTGTATCTCAAAGATCACTATATGCCTTTGCCTGCCGGGATTATTACCATGTCTGCATGGACGGATCTTACAGGAAACGGCGAATCATATACGGCTAATTTCGATATAGATCCGATATTCGGCGGAACTAAAGATTCACTTATTTACAGGAATGATTATTATATAAATGATTCCCCCGAGAATCCATATATTTCGCCTGTATTCGGGGATATGACGGGATTTCCTCCCATGCTTATGCAGGTGGGAGATCAGGAAATGCTTTTATCTGACACTCTGACTGTGGCGGAAAATGCAAAAAAAGCAGGGGTGAAAGTAAAACTTCATGTTTATCCCGGCATGTTCCACATTTTCCAGATGGGCTTCACGCTTTATCCTGAGTGCAAGGCTGCCTGGGAAGAAGTAAGGCGGTTCCTCAGGGTGATAAAGAACTTCGGCGATGAGGCGGATAGTGAGTGGAGAGTTTGTCTTAATGATGCAAAGGGAAAATGATAAGAAGTATATCGATATAGGTCTTAACCTGTTCAGCGAGCAGTTTCGCGGGCATGAGACCGATATAGTTGAAAATGCCCATGCAAATGGTGTCAGCTTTATCATAACAGGCTCTTCTCTTAAGAGTTCGCTTCTGGCGGCTGAGTTTTGTGAAAAGTATCCTGACAAAAATCTGTCATTTACTGCGGGGATTCATCCACATGATGCAAAAAACTGCGAAAAAGATACCCTGAATAAGATAAGGACTGTTCTGGCGGATCATCGGAAATTTGCGGCAGCAGTGGGGGAGTGCGGTCTGGATTATGACAGGATGTTCTCGCCGGCCGATGTGCAACGACGGGTTTTTGAAGAGCATATTGTCCTGGCGGAGGAGCTGGGACTTCCGCTTTTCCTGCACGAGCGGAGTGCGGCGGAAGATTTTGCAAAGATACTGTCAGTACATCCTGAAGCTGCTAAACGGGCTGTGGTACATTGCTTTACGGGAAACAGGGCAACAGTTGAAACGTATCTGGATATGGGCTGCATGATAGGTATTACCGGCTGGGTATGTGATAACAGGAGGAATGCGGAGCTTCTGGATGCCCTGGAAGTGATCCCGGCAGACAGACTTATGGCTGAGACTGATGGCCCGTATCTCCTGCCTCGTGGTATAAAGGGCCTTAAAAATCCCAATGTTCCTGAAAATATAGTTTATGTGGTAAGGAAGATTGCGGAAGTAAAAGGTATTGATGAAGAGAAACTGAGGATTCAAATCCTGGAAAACACAGTCTGTTTTTTCAGACTCTTTGATAATTAAAAACTTATATAGGGCCATATAAGGTGGCGGAAAGGGGAAAAATGGAACAGAAAATAAAAGGTGAAAAATGTGGTTACTGTCAGGGGGGAGAGTACCTTGATGCTTTTGGGATACCGATATGTGAGCTTGATGTGAGCAGACTGGTACTTTTTAAGGAGCAGAGCCATCCCGGAAGGTGCATAGTTGCATATCAGGATCATGTAAGTGAAATTGTTGATATCAGCGATGAAGAGAGAAACAGGTTTTTTGCTGATGTTAATCTGGTGGCAAAAGCCCTGCACCTTGCCTTTTCACCTGACAAGATCAATTACGGCGCTTATGGAGATACCGGGTGCCATCTTCATGTGCATCTCGTGCCGAAGTACCGTGACGGTTACGAGTGGGGCGGTGTCTTTGAGATGAATCCGGGGAAAGTGACGCTGTCTGACGAGGAATACTCAGCGATGATAGATAAGATAAAGGATGCCCTGGCGAAGGTGCAACTTGAAAGCAGAACTTGACAAGAAAAGCACTTTTTTATAAAGTAATCGTTGTCAATTGTTCATTTTTTAGCCGATCATTTATATGATCATGGCAAGGAGGGAAAATTATGAAAAAGAGAATCGCAATGTTAATGACAGCGGTTATGTGTGTAGGCATGCTTGCCGGATGTGAAGGCGGTACTGCTGCAGAGCCTGCGTCAACAGAGCCTGCAGAAGGCGGTGAGACAGTTGTTGCAGAGGGGACTGTTTATCAGGTAGGTATCTGCCAGTTGGTTGAGCATGTTGCTCTTGATGCTGCAACAAAGGGTTTCCAGGATGCACTTACTGACAAACTTGGCGAAAATGTTGTATTTGATGTACAGAATGCACAGGGCGAGCAGACCAATGCTACTACCCAGATCAATGCATTCGTTGCTAACGGATATGATCTGATCCTTGCAAATGCTACATCACCTCTTCAGGCAGCAGCAGCAGCTACAACGGATATCCCCGTTCTCGGTACATCAGTTACAGACTATGCTACAGCACTTGATATGGCAGATTGGACAGGTACTACAGGAAGAAATATCTCCGGTACATCCGATCTTGCTCCTCTTGATCAGCAGGAAGACCTTCTTATTGAAATCTTCCCTGATGTAAAGCAGGTAGGTATCCTTTACTGCTCAGCAGAGGCTAATTCAAAGTATCAGGCAGAGGTATTCGGTGCAGAGCTTGCAGCTGACGGTATTGCATACAAGGAGTACACAATTGCTGATACAAATGATATTCAGACGGTAGTAACAGGTGCAACACAGGAGTGTGATGTTCTCTATATTCCTACTGATAACACTATGGCTTCCAATACAGAGGCTATTAACAATATCTGCCAGCCTGCAGGTATCCCCATCATCTGCGGTGAGGAAGGCATCTGCAAGGGATGTGGTGTTGCAACACTCTCCATTGATTACTATGATCTTGGTTACACTACCGGTGAGATGGCTTACGAGATCCTTGTAAATGGTAAGGATGTTTCCACAATGCCTGTTCAGTATGCGCCCAATGTAACAAAGAAGTACAACGCAGATATTTGTGCATCACTTGGTGTAGAAATCCCTGAGGGATATGAAGCTATAGAATAATCTGATCTAAGAACTGTTCTTAAAGATTCTTGCAGAGACCGCATTTCTGTCGATGAGGCAGGGGCGGTCTCTTTTTTATCGCTATGCTCCCGTATTCTTTTGTTTTTTGTTGCTGATATTGTGTTTTTATGATAAAATACTTAATCGTTGCGGATTTTGACAAATGTATTAATTGGTAAGAGGTTAAAATTATGCTGCTTACGGCAACTATTAAATTCGGTTCATTGTTAAATGCCCTGCCGGGAAGTGTGGCGCAGGGACTTATATGGGGAATACTTGCCATCGGTGTATATATGACATTCAGGCTGCTTGATTTTGCGGACCTTACGGTGGACGGTTCATTTGCCACAGGTGCTGCGGTGGCGGTAATGCTCATAAGGGCGGGAGTGAGCCCCTGGATAGCGATCGTTGTTGCTTTTGCGGTAGGCGGTCTCTGTGGTATGGTCACGGGACTGCTTCATACGACACTCGGTATACCGGGAATACTTGCCAGTATACTGACGCAGATATCGCTGTATTCTATAAATCTTACGATAATGGGCAAGGCTAATCAGCCTGTAGTGGCTCAGGAGGGGAAATATCTTTTAGCTTCCCTTGGATATGTAAATAATAAAGATGCGTTTGTTAAGACTCTGTTCTTCGTAGGACTTATTGTAGGTCTTATAGTTCTGATAAGCGTGACCTATTGGTTTTTCGGAACTGAGATCGGCCAGGCCATAAGGGCTACGGGCTGTAATGAAAATATGTCCAGGGCACAGGGCATAAATGTAAACTTTATGAAGGTTGTGACCCTGATGATATCAAATGCCTTCTTTGGTCTTTCGGGTGCTCTTTACGCACAGTACCAGGGCGCTGCGGATGTTCAGATGGGAAGAGGCGCTATCGTTATAGGCCTTGCCGCAGTTATCATAGGTGAGGTACTTTTCGGAAGCTTTTGTGCTAAGCAGAAGATGGCTTTCTGGTACACTCTTGTTTCGGTGGTTATCGGATCTATTTTATATTTCATTGTTTATGCAACGGTTATCTGGCTGAGATTGCCTTCGGAGCTTATGAAGATGTTCTCGGCAATAATAGTTGCCATATTCCTGGCAATTCCTTATCTTAAGGCTAAGTACACCAAAGCACCGCCTGTCAAAGCAGCGGCAGCACCTGTACCGGAAAAGGCTCAGGAAGAAGCAAAAAAAGAGTAAGTTCATTGATGTGATTGATGTAAGCAGTGCGTGACAGCCTGCTTTGTATCCGGACTCGGCGTGGAGGTTAATATGTCAGAGTACATGCTTGAATTAAGGGATATTCATAAGGTATTTAACAGAGGCACCATAAATGAGAAGACTGCGTTATGCGGTCTCAATCTCAATCTGAATGCCGGCGATTTTGTGACGATAATCGGCGGAAACGGTGCCGGAAAGTCTACTATGCTCAATGCTATCGCCGGTGTGTGGCCCGTAGACGGCGGACAGATAGTCATCGGCGGAAATGATGTCACAAAGCTGCCTGAGCATAAGAGGGCTGTTTTCCTCGGACGTGTATTCCAGGATCCCATGACGGGAACGGCTGCTACCATGTCCATAGAAGAGAATCTTGCACTGGCATCCCGCAGAGGAAAGCATAAAACTCTCAGATGGGGAGTGACAAAGCAGGAAAAAGAGCTGTACAGACAGAAACTTTCAGAATTGGATCTTGGTCTGGAGGACAGACTCAGCAGCAAGGTGGGTCTTCTTTCCGGCGGACAGAGACAGGCAATAACACTGCTGATGGCGGCTTTCCAGAATCCTGACCTTCTGCTTTTGGATGAGCATACGGCAGCCCTTGATCCCAAGACTGCGGCAAAGGTGTTGGAGATTTCTGACAAGATAGTTGAGAAAAACAAGCTGACAGCGCTTATGGTTACCCACAATATGAAGGACGCCATAACTCACGGCAACCGCCTGATAATGATGCATGAGGGACATGTGATATATGATGTGAGCGGTGAGGAGAAAAAAGCCCTTCATGTAAGCGACCTGCTTAAGAGATTTGAAGAGGCAAGCGGCGGTCACTTTGCAAATGACAGGATGATGCTGGCAAACTAGGGTATTAAGTGGTTTTGAAAAAACATTGAGATAGGGTACGTGTTCCGTAGGCTGTACGTATGCCTGGGAATCGATAGCGAGCGACTGAAGTTTTGCGAGAACGTCGGCGGCGCGATGCGACCCGGTTTATTAGGAGCCAAAGCGCCGTCCGAATAGTTCGATGCAAAACGAAGGTAGCAAGTTCAAACCGCTAATGCGGTTTGAACCTCGTGATCTTTAGCAGGCATACGGACTGCCGGAGGAACGGGTATTGCGATACTATAGAGAAGAGAGTTTTATTAATTGTTATGCGTTTCGTAATTCAGGTAGTATCACAGGGAAAAGTTGAGATAGATGGTGCAGTACGGGGAGAGATAGGCAAGGGCTATGTGGTGCTTATCGGTGTCGCTCAGGAGGATACCAAAGAGATTGCTGATAAGATGGTATCAAAGATGCTGGGACTCCGTATCTTTCCGGATGAGAATGGCAAGACCAATCTTTCCATAAGGGATGTGAACGGTGCTCTTCTGCTTATCAGCCAGTTTACCCTGTATGCTGACTGCAGACATGGCAACAGGCCGGGCTTTACCACTGCCGGCAAGCCTGATATGGCAGAGCCAATGTACGAGTATATTATCTCAAAATGCAGGGAGGAAGGCATTCCTGTGGAGCAGGGTGAATTCGGAGCTGATATGAAGGTCAGTCTTGTGAATGAGGGACCTTTTACCATAGTGCTGGATTCTGCGGAGATAGTAAAATAAAATCGAACTTTCGGGTGCGTTAAAGAATTGATCCGAAGACGGCAGTACGCAATTATGTATCGCGGGCTGAAGGATCCGGAGAAAAGTTTTAAATTGAATATTTCGATAATATGGGGGGTGAAATTAAGGACATAAGATCAGATTATTTGAGATTGGAACGAAAATATGAGCTGGATGATTTATACTTTATTTTATGGTGTGGTAAAGGGCGGCCGTGAGATAGTAAAAAAGAAGGCTTTGGAGAAGAGTACAGTTTTTGAAGTACTCTTTTTTTATACACTGTTCGGATTTATTTTTCTGCTGCCTACCCTGCCTTTTGTCCTGGGGATGACACCTCTTCAGTATCTGCTCACGGCAGTGAAAGCGTTTGTCATATTCATCGCCTGGATATGCGGTTTCAAGGCCATTGAAAAGATTCCTGTAAGCGTATTTGGCATACTGGATCTGTCCAGAGTGATCTTTGCTACGCTTTTAGGCGTGATCGTTCTGCATGAGACTCTTAAAGGTACGCAGATAGCCGGACTTGTGGTGGTGGCCGGGGGGCTTCTGCTGCTTAAATTCGGCACAAAAAAGCAGCCGGAGGAGACAAGTGCCTTATATGTATTCATGGCTCTGTTTTCCTGTCTGCTCAATGCTGTGTCGGGACTTATGGACAAGATCCTTACCAATATGGATCTTCCCATATATATGACCCCGTCACAGCTTCAGTTCTGGTATATGTTTTTCCTTACATGCTTTTATGCTGCGTACTTTCTGCTGTCAAGGACAAAGGCGGATGTTAAGGGGGCTGTAAAGAATTACTGGATATGGATACTGAGTGTTTTGTTCATACTTGCGGACAGAGCACTTTTCATAGCCAATCAGGATCCTGATTCAAAGGTGACCGTGATGACTTTAATCAAGCAATCCGGATGTATAGTTACTATCCTTGGCGGGCGTTTAGTATTTAAGGAAAAGAATATAGTACATAAGCTTATATGTGCGGCCGTAATAGTAGCCGGTATAGTGATAGGTGTGCTGTAAAATTCTGTTTTTTATTCGATGTATTATTCTGTGGAAGGCCGCCTTATTGTAGTAAGTGTAATATAATAAGCGGCTGTAGAAACCGGACAAGTTGTAAAACATATCAGGAGATGCCATTCTATGTCGTTGAATCTGACAGGAATAATAGAGATAGATCTTCACGGGCTGCGTACCGGGGAGGCAAAGAAGAAGATAGATTCAGCACTTAACAGTGCCGGCAGCGGGACATACCGCATCCGATGCATACACGGATATCACGGAGGCGTACGGATAAAGAGCATGATCCGGGAGGAATACAGCTACGGCCGTGAACCCCGCATAAAACGCATAGAGGGCGGCAGCAATGACGGTATAACGGAGCTTGTGCTGAAGGAGTATTACTGAGCCACGGAGAGGTGATCAGGGGGCTTGTTTTTATGGAAAAAACAATTCCATAATGTTAAAATGTGAGATGGTGATAAAATACGGATATGATATCGAGTGGGGTTTATGAATAAGCTTTTAAATAATAAGGGGAATATAAAGCACTGGCAGGTGATAGCAATACTGCTTGCTGTGTATGATGCTATTGCGGTAAGCGTGGCATTCTTTCTTCCGCTTTGGCTCAGTGCCGAGGGGGATATTACTGCCATTGAGGCGGATTATATGCACCCCTTCATACAGTTCGTGCCAATCTACGCAGTTCTATGTCTTGTGATATTTGAGCGCTGCGGCCTTTATAAAGGAGTATGGCGTTTTGCCAGCTTTATGGAGCTGGAGCGCATCGTGATAGCTACTGCGATCAGCTTTGCAGTACAGGTCATCGGTATAGAGATTTCTCTTTTTTGCCCGAAAATGTATTATGTCAGGATGCCCTATTCATATTATGTAGTGGGCATCATGTTCCAGTTCATGTTTATACTGGTAGTCAGGTTTTCTTACAGGTTTATCCTTCTGTTCAAAGGTTCCAGGACCCAGCATACAAGTGAGCTTGCGCCCGTACTTTTGGTCGGGGCAGGTTCAGCCGGCAGGGCCATCATACGGGAGGTCAACCGTATAGGACAGAACAGGGAGCGTATAGTATGCATAATTGATGACGACTCCAATAAATGGAAGCGTTCCATCGACGGCGTGCCTATTGTGGGAGGCCGTGATGAGATCCTTGCTTCGGTCAAAAAATACAAGTGCGAGAAGATATATATAGCCATACCGTCAGCCAGCCAGACGGAAAAAAGGGATATCCTGAACATCTGTAAGGAAACGGACTGCGAGCTTAAGCTTTTAAGGGATGTATACCGTATGGTGGATGAGAAAAACATCTCTGTTGCCGACCTGAAAAATGTTTCCATCGAAGACCTGCTGGGGCGTGAACCCATAAAGGTTGATATGACGGAGATATATGCATTTATCTCAGCCAAGACCATATTGGTTACAGGTGGCGGCGGTTCCATCGGTTCCGAGCTTTGCCGCCAGATAGCAAAGCATGGTCCCAAAAAACTCATAATCTATGATGTGTATGAAAATAATGCCTATGATATACAGCAGGAGCTCAGGAGACTTCATCCGGATCTGGATCTGGTAGTCCTTATAGGCTCGGTGCGTGACAGCCGCAGGCTGGATGAAATCTTTTCAAAGTATCAGCCTCAGATCGTTTACCATGCTGCAGCACACAAGCATGTTCCGCTTATGGAGTACAGCCCTGCGGAAGCTATAAAGAACAATGCAATAGGAACATACAAGACAGCTTATGCCGCAATGACACATGGCTGTGACCGTTTCGTCCTCATAAGTACGGATAAGGCTGTTAATCCTACCAATATAATGGGAGCCAGCAAGCGTCTGTGCGAGATGGTTATCCAGACTTTTGATGCAAAGGTTAAGCAGGGCAGGACAGAAGATCTGCCGAAGCTCTTTACCCACTATGACAGTGAAAGGGGATTAGATGCGAAGAAAACCGCAGT
>CAMOJK010000011.1 GCA_946616835.1 uncultured Lachnospiraceae bacterium | reverse complement strand
ACAATAGGTACAGTGCCGTATCTGAGAGCCATAAGCTGTGAAAGCCCGCAGGGCTCGAAAAGGCTCGGCATAAGGAAAGCATCGCAGGCTGCATATATCCTGTGGGAAAGTTCCTCGGAATAATAGATATTCGCAGAAACCTTGTTGCCATACTTCCAGTCGAAGTGACGGAACATATTCTCGTAACGCTCCTCGCCTGTTCCCAGCACAACTATCTGCACCGCATCCTGGCAGAGCTCATCCATTATATAAGCGATAAGGTCAAAGCCTTTCTGATCCGTAAGTCTCGATACGATACCGATCATCATGACCTTGTCATCCTGATCCAGACCTAACTGCTTCTGAAGCGCACGCTTATTCTTGATCTTTTCCTTGCGAAAATTCTTTGCATCATACTTATACTCGATGTACTTATCCTTTGAAGGATCATAGTCTTCATAATCGATACCGTTGACGATACCTCTGAGACTTCCTGAACGTGCTCTTAAAAGACCATCTAAGCCTTCACCATAGAAAGGAGTCTTTATCTCCTCTGCATAAGTGTCACTTACAGTGGTTATCGCATCAGCATATACCAGACCACCCTTTAAAAGGTTGGCATCCTTATATGCCTCCAGCTTATCCGGGGTAAAGAAGCTTGCTGGGATACCTGTGATATCACGCACATCCTTAACATCCCACTTGCCCTGGAACTTAAGATTATGGATAGTCATCACGGACTTCATCCTTGAGAACATGGGATTGTCAGAAAAACGCTCCTTAAGATATACGGGAACCAGTCCTGTCTGCCAGTCATGGCAGTGGATAAGGTCCGGTACAAAATCTAAAAGCGGGATAGCCGAAAGAGCCGCCTTTGAAAAGAAAGAGAATTTTACAATATCATCATAAACATTTCCGCTGTAAGGCTTAAAACCTCCGAACATCATCTCGTTATCGATGAAATAATACTTCACGCCATCATACTCAGCTTCAAGAATGCCTACATACTCATTATTCCAGTGAAAGTCCATATAGAAGTGTGTCTTATACTTCATCAGGTCCTTCATTTCCTGCTTCATGCAGGTATACTTAGGCATTATCACCCTTACATCAAAATAGCGCTTGTCAACGCATTTGGGTAAGGAGCCTACTACATCAGCCAGTCCGCCTGTCTTGATAAAAGGAACGCCCTCTGATGCGATAAATAAGATGTTTTTCATTTTACCGTAACCCTCCATGTGTTATGAAAACAATCCGTTACCATCCGGTTCACCCCGAAACAACTACTGTCACGCGTATACCGGAGAGTACATTCATCGATGTCATACCGGCCCCCACTACCGGTACACTCCAAGCTATATTATATAATATCCTGCGTTTTTATTAAAGTGCTAACTTAACCCGTTCAGCCTCAGATTTAAGTTCCTGCGCATTTGCGATGGCTGTCTCCGTTATGCTTCCGCCCCCCAGAAGCCTTGCAAGTTCATTAAGTGACTGCGCCTCATCAAGCCTGCCTATATTAGTCTCTGTCCGCCCGTCCACTTCGGACTTTTCAATGCAGAAATGGGTATCCGCCATAGCTGCTATCTGTGGCAGATGCGTAATACATATGGTCTGGTGCGATTTAGCAATTGCTGCCATCTTTTCCGATACCATCCAGGCAGTCTTGCCGGATATACCGGTATCGATCTCGTCAAAAATAAGTGTCCCTATCTCGTCCTTATCCGCCAGAACAGCTTTAAGCGCCAGCATGATACGGGACAGCTCACCACCGCTTGCTACCTCTGATAAAGGTCTTTTCTTCTCACCCGGATTAAGGGATATCATGAATCTGACATCATCATTTCCGTCACTGCTATAGTTCTCCCTTTCCGTAACCTCAATCGTAAAAGAAACCTTCAGGAAATTAAGATCCGTAAGCGCTGCGGTGATTTCTTTTTCAAGCAGCAGCCCCTGTTTTACACGCAGGTCATGGGCCTTATTGCATAGTTTTTTAAGCTTCTGTTCTGTCTCATCCTTCTGCCTTCCAAGCTTTTCCAGAACGGCATCCAGATTTTTGTATTCGTCATACTCTGCCCGCCTTTTTTCCAGATATTCGATTATCTTTTCGGTTGAGCCGCCATACTTGGACATCAGATGATTCAGGACATCCATCCGCTCCTCAGTTTCCTTGAAAAGAGCCTCATCAAACTCCGAATCCTCCATATAGTCATCCAGTTCCCTTGCCACTGTCCGCAGCATATCCTCACAGTCTGCAAGCTCTCCCGCAATTCCCGAAAGCCCCTCGTCAAGTGCAAGCGCTGCATTCATATCGTGGACAGCCCTTCCGGCATACTCCACTGCGCCCTCTCCGTCAGGCGCAAGAGCTTCCCGCACTTTTCCAAGGATTTCGAATACTGCTCCAGAATTTTTCATTTTCCTGTAGCGCTGCTCCAGTTCTGCCTCTTCACCCGGGACAATATTTGCCGCCTCTATTTCATTTATCTCATACTCAGCAAGACTTATCTCTCTCTGTCTGGACGCATCATCAACAGAAAGTTCTTCCATCCTGCTGCAGATTCCATTATAAGCTGTATATGCCTTTTTTATCTCCGCAAGAAGCTTCTCCATATCCGCACCGCAGTACAGATCCAGAAGTTCCTTCTGCCTGCTTTCCTTAAGCAGGGACTGGTGCTCATGCTGGCCATGTATATCTATGAGCAGAGATGAAAGCTCCCGCATCTGCTTTAAAGTAACAGTCTCTCCACAGACCTTTATGACAGATCTTCCGGGCTGTAACTTACGGCTTAATATTATGGTTCCGTCATCTTCTATCGGCATATCCAGAGCCTTTATGGCCGAGACAAGCTTTTCATCCTCCACGTGAAAAACCAGCTCCGAAAAAGCATATTCCGCTCCTTCGCGTATGATATCGCTCACAGCCTTTTCCCCAAGTGTGAGAGCGATGGACCCGATCACCACGGATTTACCCGCACCGGTTTCACCCGTAAGTATATTAAGCCCTTTGGTAAACTCCACATCAGCTTCCTTTATCAGGGCAAAATTCTTTACCGTTAAGCTTTCAAGCATTTATTTTTCCTCCGTCAAATCATCTTCTTTTGGAGAATCTGCAGAAATCCGTCGTCAGAAAGACGAATGATACGCGTTACCTGTCCGGAACTTGTCACTTTGACCACATCCCCTTCCTGCAGGGCCGCATGCTGGTTACCATCAAAGCTGACGCCGGTTGCCACAGGATGACGCCCCGTAGACGGCAGTATGGAAACAGCTACCTCGTCATCTCCGGAAAAGATAACACTTCTGTTATTTAAAAGATGCGCAGCCACTGGTGTCATCTGGATAAGCCTTGCATCAGGCTTAACTATAGCACCGCCGGCAGAAAGATTATATGCAGTCGATCCCGTAGGGGTACTGATTATTATTCCGTCAGCCCGGAAATCACTCAGATACGATCCGTTTACGCTTATGCTGTATCCCGACAGCATCATGTCCCCACGTCTGGCTATCACCACATCATTAAGCGCATGACCGGATTCCACTATTTTTCCATCCCTGTATACTGAGCCCTGGAGCATCATGCGCTCTTCTATCTTTATATCATCCGTAAGTAGCCTTTTCAGCGCCTTCTCACTGTCAGCAGGCTCAACTTCTGCCAAAAATCCTACTGCCCCAAGATTGAAGCCGATAATAGGCACACCACTGCCTATTGTGCGCTTTGCAGCCGACAGAACGGATCCGTCACCACCAATGACTATGATAGCCTCTATCCCCTCAGTATCAATATCTTCATCATCACAAAGATCCAACAAGGGTGTATTGATTTCCTCTATGCCTGCTTCTTTAGCAAGCCTCACAATATCTTTCCGGATCTTTTTACCCAATTCAAGATTCTCATCCTTTATGCTGTTGGATAATATGCAAATATTCTTCACAGTTCACCTCATATCTGGTACGTCACCCAAAGACAACTGAAACTATGCAGTGTGTTAGTCTTCAAAATTCATCACAGTGTAAGTTCTTTGCCCGTCTGTATGCTAAGCAAAACGGTAGCAAGCGACTGAAGTTTTGCAAGTCCGTCGGCGGTGCGACGCGACCCGCTTTATTAGGAGCCAAAGCACCGTCCGAATAGGACGCAGCAAAACCGAAGGTAGCGCGTTCAAACCGCGAATGCGGTTTGAACCACGTGGTCTTGCGGCATACAGATGTGGCAAAGAACGCATCATTTGTCACTGAATTCTTATAAGCTCTCATGTGCCCTGCTGACTATAGCGCTAATCATATCCTTGTCAAAGCCACCATCCCCATCCGCATCTTTCTTCAGATACATCAGATACTCTATATTGCCCTCCGGTCCTCTCACAGGCGAAAACTCCAGACCGCATATGGCAAACCCTGCATCAGACGCAAAACCGAAAACATTCTGTATGACTTCCTCATGGACCTTTGGATCCCGAACTACACCCTTTTTGCCAACTTTCTCACGCCCCGCCTCAAACTGCGGCTTTATAAGACATGCCATCTCACCGGATTCTTTAAGAAGCGGATATGCCACGGGAAGGATCTTTGAAAGGGATATAAAAGAAACATCCACAGAAGCAAAATCCACAGGTTCCTTTATCTGCTCATCCGTAACATAACGGAAATTGGTCTTTTCCATACAGACCACGCGTTCATCCGAACGAAGCTTCCATGCAAGCTGCCCGTATCCCACATCTATGGCATAGACTTTTACCGCACCATTTTGAAGCATGCAGTCAGTAAAACCGCCGGTTGACGCGCCTATATCCATACAGATACAACCATTCAGCTCAATTGGAAATGACGCAAGTGCCTTTTCAAGCTTAAGCCCTCCGCGGCTTACATACTTTAAGCTGCTGCCCCTTACCTCTATCTGTACATCCTCCGGGAATGTACTTCCGGCCTTGTCTTCCCGCTGTCCGGCTACGAAGACATTGCCTTCCATGATCATTATCTTGGCCTTTTCCCTTGATGGAGCCAGCCCGTTTTTTACAAGAAGAACATCAAGCCTTTCTTTCATAAAACTGCCCTATCCGCATATCACATACTATGATCTTCTCACACCGCCGACTCAGCTGACAGTCCGGGAAAAATCTGTCTTCAGTCACAGAGCCTCCAGTATCCTCTCATAAACAGAATCTACATCTATCCCGCACTCCTTCTGAAGTGAGGGCACATCTCCATGGGACACGAAAGCATCGGGAAGAGCGATATTGATAATGGGCTTCCTGTCCTCTGTACCGGTATTATGGTCATACAGGTAACCGAATCTCTCACCAAAACCGCCACAAAGTGCATTTTCCTCAAGAGTAACAATAAGCTTATGCCCTTTATTGGCTATAGTCACAAGCTCCGGATCGATAGGCTTTACAAACCTCACATTGACAAGGCTTGCCTTATGACCGCTTTCTAAAAGCTTATTCCTGACTAAAACAGCAGTCTTTACCATAGAGCCTACAGCTAAAAGGCATATTTCCTCTTCCTCATATATGACCTCGCATTTGCCTTTTTCTATGGGTGCCCTGAATTCCTTAAGCCCATCGTAAGCTTCCCCCCTTGGATAACGGAATGCTATGGGGTGGCCGTAATCCACAGAAAAACACAACATATCCGAGAGTTCCCATTTATTCTTCGGAGCCATGACTGTCATATTTGGAATAGTAGAAAGGTAGGATAAGTCAAATGCACCGTGGTGAGTCTCTCCGTCACTACCCACCAGTCCGGCCCTGTCCACCGCAAAAGTGACCGGAAGATCCTGTATGCAGACATCATGCAATATCTGGTCATAGGCTCTTTGCAGGAAAGATGAATAGATGGCAACTACCGGCTTTTTGCCACCGGTGGAAAGTGCCGCCGCAAAGGTCACGGCATGCTCTTCGGCTATCCCCACATCAAAAAACCTTTCCGGATACATATTATGAAACCGCTTAAGTCCCGTACCGTCAGGCATGGCCGCAGTAATAGCTACAATGTCCTCCCGCTTCTGTCCAAGCCTGCACATTACCGTAGAAAAAACATCCGTATAGCCCGGCTTATCCTTAACCTTTTTGGGGATTCCCGTCTCGATATCAAAAGGCTCCGCTCCATGAAATCTCGAAGGGTGCTTTTCTGCCGGCAGGTATCCTTTTCCCTTCTCCGTGATCACATGGACGATAACAGCTCCCCTGACTTTCTTGGCCACTTCTATCAGGCGGACCATTGCCTCCACATCATGTCCGTCTACAGGTCCCAAATAAGTGATGCCCATATCTTCAAAAAGCATGTTCTTAACAAAGAGATTCTTAAGAGTGCTCTTTGCTGTACGGATAGACCTCACGGTACCGTATCTTTTTGCATCCATGAGCTTGTAGTACACATTGTCTTTGAGATCAAGGTAGTTGGAGCTTGTCCTTATTTTTGTAAGATAATTAGACATGCCGCCCACATTCTCTGCTATGGACATATTATTATCATTCAATATGATTATAAAATTCTTCTTAAGACGCTCATTGGAAGCATTATTAAGTCCTTCGTAAGCCATTCCGCCGGTCATGGAGCCGTCACCTATAACAGATATCACCGTATAGTCATCACCGTTCAGTTCCCTGGCGGCCACCAGACCAAGTCCTGCAGAAATAGAGGTAGACGAATGTCCTGTATTAAAAGCATCACACTCGCTTTCCCTGCGCTTGGGGAACCCGCTCATGCCGCCGTATTTTCTAAGGCTGTCAAAGCCCTCACGCCTCCCGGTAAGAAGCTTATGTGTATAAGACTGATGTCCCACATCCCATACAATTTTATCCTGAGGGAGGTCAACGGACAGGTGCAGCGCCATTGTAAGCTCCACTGCCCCCAGATTGGAAGCCAGATGTCCTCCTGTATTACTGATATGCTCTATAAGAAATGCTCTTATCTCTGCAGCAAGCTTTTCATAATCTTCAGCAGGGATCTTCTTTATGTCATTTTCTTTTTTTATATTATCTAAAATCGACATTATACTTTCCTGTTTTTATTAACTATTGACTGATCAATTATTTTCTTCTGTCCACCAGTGCATCAATGAGCGCTGTCAGGAATTCCTTTGCCAGTGATGCCGCCTCGCTGTCGGCTACTTTAAGTCCGGATACCAGATCATGGGCCTGTGCAGAAAGTCTTCTCTGCTCGTTTTCTGCTCCCTCCATACCCAGATATGCCAGATATGTTTTCTTCCCATTTCTCTCATCACTTCCTGCGGGCTTTCCGATTTCTTCAGTCGTACCGGTGACATCAAGTATGTCATCCTGTATCTGGAAAGCAACCCCCAGGCATCTTGCAGCCTCTGAGAATATATCTGCTGTTTCACCCTCTGCGCCAGCCAGTAATGCGCCGCATACCATGGAAGCTTGCAGCAGGGCTGATGTCTTATTCTCATAAACAAACAGAATGTCTTCTTCAGAAAGCTCCAGGTCCTTTTCCTCAGCCTCTACATCGACAGCCTGTCCCCCTATCATCCCGTAAATTCCTGCCCGGTCAGCCAGTACCCCCAGCGCCTTAAGAATATTTGCGTTGTCAGCAGCCGAAGCCGAAAAAGCCGTACTCTTAAGTGCGGTTTCAAACGCACTGTTCAAAAGACCATCCCCTGCCAGCACAGCCATTCCTGCACCATATTTGGCATGGGTTGAAGGAAGTCCGCGTCGTATCAAGTCATTATCCATTTCCGGCAGATCGTCATGCACAAGCGAATAGTTATGTATCATCTCTATTGCCGCACAGAAAGGCTCAGCCAGCTCTCCGGTCCCGCCGCACATCTCGTATGCGGCCATCATTATTACGGGACGGAGCCTTTTTCCACCGGCACCCACACTGTAATCCATAGCCTCTATAACCGTAGCCTGGGGGCCTGCAATCTCCGGCAGATATTTATTTATGATCTTTTCTGCCTGCTCCGTTCTTTTTTTCAGTTCAGCTTCAAAATCCATATCCATTCCAACCATATTTTTAACTTACAAAAACCTATATCCTATTCAAAATCCGCAGCAGTTCCGTCTGCCATAAGTGCCTTGACCTTCTTTTCCACATCATCAATTTCCTCAGCGCAGGACTTCAGTCTCTTTACGCTATCCTCATACAGCTTAAAAGCCTCTTCCAGAGGAAGATCGGACTGTTCCATCTTTTTTAAGCTTTCCTCTACTGCTGCAAAATTCTCTTCTAATGTAATTTTTGTAATTTTCTCTGCATTCGCACCCTCTGCCATATTTCCCCTTTCTGCCCTTTTTCCGGCACCGCAAACCCAGCAAAATTATACTTGCTGTATTTTCTTTATTGCTTTAACTTCAGTACTTATCTCACCATCGCTGACACGAATTACCAGGTTTTGACCAACTTGAGTATCCTCTACGCTCTTAACCTTACGATCATCTCCGTCTGTCAGATATCCGTATCCCCTGCTTATCTTTTCAAGCGGCGAAACGGCCTTGATTCTCTCCTTTGTGACTTCAAACCTGTGCCTGGACAGCTGAAGTCTCTGAGTGATCAGGACATCTGCCCTCTCAGGATATCTTTCATACCTTAAGCGGGCAGCTTTAAGACGTTCTGTCATCATGGATTGCATGTCATCCTGCATTTCACTGCATTCAGTCTTTCTTGCTTTAATAAGTGCATCAATATTTCGGTCCAGCTCTTTTCCATATCTTTCAGCTTTTTCCTTAAAGCTCTTTAGTTTGTTTTCAGGAGACTGGCTGTCATTTCTAATGGACAGTTCTTCAAACTTATGTTTTTTATCCCTGAGCACACCAAACATCTGCTGTATGACTCTTGCCTCCAGATGCTCAGAGTTTCTTTTTTCGGACTTTATGCGCATATCCATAAGAGAATCCAGCCGATTCTGTATGTCTCTCCACTGACGCACCAGCGTATTATAATCAAATACTGCGATCTCTGCTGCCGCCGATGGTGTGGGTGCTCTCAAGTCTGCCACGTAATCCGCTATGGTAGTGTCCGTCTCATGTCCCACTGCAGATATGATCGGAATAGAGCAGTCAAATATCGCCTGAGCCACTTTCTCCTCATTAAAAGCCCAAAGATCTTCCATGGAGCCTCCGCCCCTGCCTACGATCATTAAGTCCACACCGTAGTTTTCCAGAGCCTTTATTCCCTTTACGATGCTGTCTGCCGCCTGTGTTCCCTGAACAAGGGCGGGATATAAAACTATCTGGATTCCGGGATAGCGTCTTTTGGAGACATTTATGATATCCCTTACTGCCGCTCCGGTAGGTGCAGTCACCACTCCCAGTGTCTTTACATACTTAGGAAGCGGTCGCTTGTACTCAGGAGCAAATAATCCGCGTTCTGCCAGCTCCCTCTTAAGCTTTTCAAACTGCTCAGCAAGATCTCCCGTTCCGGCATTCTCTATTTTCTCTGCGATAAGCTGATACCTGCCCGACGGTGCATAAACATCTATCCTGCCATGCACCACCACCTTAAGTCCCTCTTCCAGTTTGAATTTAAGACCGGAAGTCCTGTTCTTAAACATTGCTGCCGCTATGACCGCATTCTCATCTTTAAGACTGAAATATATATGGCCCGACCTGTGATAGGTGAGATTGCTGACCTCACCGCTTACCGCCACCGATCCGAGAAACGGATCGCTTCTGAACATTTTTAATATATAATCTGTTACCTGGGTAACTGTATATTTATTAACAGGCATACCTGTCTGCCTCACTTTAGGAAATTAGAATTACGAAAAACAGTACCCCTAAACAGCCTACGCAAACTTTGCCAACACACCGTTTATAAATTCCGGTGACTTTTCCTGCCCGTATCTCTTGGCAAGCTCCACCGCTTCATTTATGGCAATGGCACTGGATATATTATCATCTTCCTTTATCTCGTATAAAGCCAGTCTGAGTATGGTAAGCTCAACCTTACCGATACGCTCCGTATTCCAGCCGGTCATCTTCTCATTGAGCTGCCTGTCAAGCTCCGGCACAAGCTCCATGATAGAATGGAACTTATCGGACACTTCTTTTCTGTCTTCCTCACTCAAAAGATCAGAAACCTCCTCAACAGGCTCCTCATCCCACAGATCCGGTGCTATATCCTTATCCTCGATATCTTCCTGCATGAAAAAAAGATTTTCCTGCTCCTGCATATCTTCCGCATTATGAAATTCCGAACGGAAAAGCAGCATAAAAAGCCGCTTCCTTATCGCGTGTCTGCTCATTTTTTCCTTTTTCTTTTCTTTGATGTGCTTGAAGGCTTTGAAGATTGGGGAAACTCAACAGATGCTATCCGTATATTAACATCTGCCACATCAAGGCCTGTCATTGTCTCTATAGCACTCTTAACCTTTTCCTGAACCTTCCTGCAGGTATCCGGGATGGGATATCCGTAATCCAAAACAATATAAAGGTCAATTGTCACCGTATGATTAAGCACACTGACTCTTACACCTTTGGTGAGATTTTTCATCCCCACCATACTCATGAGCTCATTTGTTATATTACCGAACATTGAGGAAACGCCCTCAACCTCAGAAGCCGCTAATGATGCAATTATGGCAACAACATCATTGGCAACTGCCACAGTGCCGGAGCACTTTGTATCTACGCCCAGCTTTATGTTATTTGCATCCATAAAAACCTCCCCGATGCCTTAACAAGATGTAACCGTATAAAACCCGTCAGTTCTTACAGCTACGGATTATACCAAATATCCGCTATCTTTTCAACTTTATGCGCTCTGTAAAAAAGATTTCACCGAACTGGGCCAAAAGTATGGCTGCAAAAACGATCACGCAGCCGGCTATCTGCCTCATCGTAAGTCTCTCCCCAAGCAGCATCCAGCCGCCCAGTACGCAGAAAACAGACTCAAAGCTCATTAAAAGAGATGCAAGTGTTGGATGCACATTTTTCTGTCCTACAATCTGAAGCGTATATGCTATGCCGCAGGAGAAAAGCCCTGCATACAGTATCGAGCCCCAGGCATCAAAGCCGGTAAATGACGCTGTCCACCCCTTGCCACACTCAAATACTGCCATAGGTACAGAAGTAAGGACACCGCATACCAGAAACTGTATAGCTGCCATCCTGACACCGTCAACATCCGCCACGAACCTGTCGATAAGTATTATCTGTATCGCAAAAGACAACGCACTGAGAAGCAGCAGAATATCCGGCCATGAAATACCTGATACTTCAGTTACACTCAACAGGTATATGCCTCCCATGGTCAGTGCCACAGCGGCCCATATATGCGCCCCGCATTTTTTCCCGAGAAATAATCCTATTACAGGAACAAGTATCAGATAGCAGGCTGTCAGAAATCCCGCCTTGCCTGCACTCCTTCCATATGTTATGCCTAACTGCTGGAGATTTGTTGCCAGGAAAAGAACTATTCCGATAAGACTGCCCGAGATAAACAGTTTCTTTTTTTCCTCTTTACTTTTCGGCTTTTTTCCGTAACCGAGATGGTCAAGCAGGGCTATCACGGGTACCAGTACCGCAGCACCTATGATATTCCGGATCGCATTAAAACTAAAAGGACCGACAGCATCACCGCCGGTAGTCTGTGCTACAAAAGCAAAACCCCATATTGCTGCAGTAAGCAGCAACATGAGGGAATATTTAAGGTTCTTAGTCATATTATTCTTCAGTCCTTACGCTTCAAGTATCGCATTCAGGAAGTTCTTGGTCCTCTCTGCCTGCGGATTGGTAAATATCTGTTCTGGAGTCCCCTGCTCGGCAATGATGCCATCAGCCATGAAAAGCACCCTGTCTGCCACTTCCCTGGCAAATCCCATCTCGTGGGTAACACACAACATGGTCATTCCGGTCTTGGCCAACTCCTTCATTACCTGGAGCACATCGCCGACTAACTCCGGGTCAAGTGCCGATGTGGGCTCATCAAAAAGCATGATTTCAGGATTCATGGCAAGAGCCCTTGCAATGGCCACCCTCTGCTGCTGCCCTCCGGACAGGCGGCTTGGATATTCATCTGCCTTCTCGGAAAGTCCTACCTTTGACAGAAGATCCCTCGCCCGCTTCTCCACTTCATCCTTCTTTTCCTTCCTTACGATGACCGGAGCCTCACAGACATTCTGCAGTACCGTCTTATGCGGAAAAAGATTGAATCTCTGGAAAACCATTCCCATCTCCAGCAGGAGTTCCTGCTGCTTCTCTCTGGGAAGTCTCTCTACTGTATGGTCATTTTCACGGTGCAGAAAAAGCTCATCCTTTATGAATATCTTGCCGCTGGTTATCTTTTCCAGCTGGTTAAGTGAACGCAGGAAAGTGGATTTACCTGCTCCGCTGGGACCTATTATACAGATAACCTCGCCCTTTTTCACTTCAAGGTTTATATCCTTTAAGACCTCCAGCGTACCGAATCTTTTGCTTACATGCTCTGTTTTAAGTATGTATTCGTAATTATCACTCATGGTAACCGCCCCCTTACTCATACACCGAGAATTTCTTTTCGATCTTGTCAAAGATAAACCCGAAAAATGCGGTTATCACAAGATAAATTACAAGTGCCGGAATGAAAACCAGATACGACCCCTCCGATGTCATGATATTCTTTGATACCGTAGTGATATCCATAAGGGATATGGCAAATACTAATGACGCATCCTTAAGCACCATGATAAACTCGTTGCTCACATTGGGTATCATACGCCTTACGGACTGAGGGATGATTATCCTGGTCATGGTCTGGAAATAATTCATACCAAGTGCCTTTGCCGCTTCAAACTGTCCCTTGTCTATGGACTGGATGGCGCTCCTCACTATTTCCGCACAGTACGCACCTGAATTCAGGCCGAAAGCTATGAGTGCAGCAAGAAAAGCCCCCTTGTACACAGCCTCTGTATCGGAAGCACTGAAAATATCACGCCATGCAAAACCGAACACTCCGGGAACTGTGAAATATACCACAAAAAGCTGTATCAGAAGCGGGGTTCCCCTGAAAAAGAAGATATACGCACTTGCCGCTCCTGACAGCAGCTTCTTCTTGCTTATCTTAGCCAGGGCAAGTAATGTTCCAAGCACCACGCCGAATATAACGGTAAGCGTCGTAAGCAGTATCGTGAGCTTTGCACCGTGCATCAGGTTTTCCCTGCAGCCTAACATACGGTAGGTGTAATTCACCATCTGACCGGTGACCTTCATCACTCCCTCGTCCGCAGGATATACTCTGCCGACAAAACCCACATACTTCTCGCTCATCACCTTAGCTCCGGATGTGGAAAGGGACGCATAATTAATGATGAACAGGTCGTTGTATGTGACCGTGACACGTTTTCTGCTGCTTGACGCATCCGCCTCTATCATCTTCTGCATTTCAGGAGATGTATGGGACATAAGCTCATCTTTTGCAGGCTTAAGTATTGCCAGCACTATGCATATAACCAGTATCACTGCCACAGCTATAAGCTGCCTGGAATATTGTTTAAAAAACCCGGTTTTCATGGTTTAGGATCATTCTCCCGTAAAATTACTCTGCTGCGGAACCAAACCAGTAGTCGTATGTCTCCTGGATATAGCCCTCTTCCTCAAGTTCTGCAAGTGCCTGGTTGATGGCAGCCTGAAGTGCGGTATTCTCTTTGCCCATTGCTATACCGAACTGCTCAGCCTCGGCTGTATCCTTATATGCGATCACGAAATCATCAGAGCTGTTGATATATCCGTCAGCTACTGTGCTGTCAACCACCACAGCGTCAACCTCACCGTTCTGAAGCTGTGTAAAGCAGCTTGTAACCTTCTCGTTGGCAACGATCTGGACATCGATAGTTCCTGTTGACTTATAGTCGCTCATAAGGATGTCTGATGTGGTCTCTTTCTGAACTGCAATGCTCATACCATCAAGATCATTGAAAGAACTGATAGTCTTGTCATCACCTGCAAGAAGCACTACAGACTGGTAATTATTGATATAGGGTGTGGAGAAAAGCATAGTCTCCTGACGCTCGGGAGTAATGGTAACGGCAGAGCATACAACATCATAGTTAACATCTATACCTGCGAATATGCCATCCCATGCTGTATTGATGATATTTACTTCAAGTCCAAGCTTGTCTGCAACAGCTGTGATGATATCGATGTCATACCCGATGGGTGTTGTACCATCATCCGCAAAATCCTCAAAAGGAGGATAGCCTACTTCACATCCCACAGAGAGTACTCCATCGCTCTTAAGAGTTACACCGGAAAGATCAATATCCGAAGCAGCTGCTTCCTGTGTATCATTTTCCGTAACCTCTGTCTCCGTTGTCTCAGTAACGGCTGTGTCACCTGTTTCCGATGTGCATGCAACAAGACCAAGTGTTGCTATAGCTGCACACATTCCTGTAAAAAACCTCTTTTTCATAATTCCCCTTTCTGCCGTTTTAAACGGCGCCGCAGCAAAAATCAGAATATACCGATTTCTGTTGCGATACAGAACCTCCGTAGTCCTACAAACTACAAAAGGAAGCAAAACATACCGTCTGCTCCCTCGCAAAAACAATTGCACTATACCAAATTATATTCAAATCGTCAAGAATCTTCTGCCTGCTCACTGAAAAATAAAAATCAGGATATTCTGACTCTCGTTGGAGGTATACTGGACAGATTCCACACCTTCCGGAAGCAGATCAAAGACTCCGCTTTTGTTTACCAGTCTTTCGTAAAAATTGTCAAATGTCGCCTTATCATCAAGTTTTATGGCAACATAACCATCACCGCTTTTTTGTGCCTGTTTGAACACTGTCTTTAATTTCTGCTCATTATATGCGGAATAGTACAGCCCTTCCCTGACATAGTAATTTGCTTCCGTTGCATTGCACTCCGGCATCTCAACGGGATTGTCCGGGAAATGCGTTGATGCCATCTCCTTGTCCGAAACATTAAGGAAATCATAGTTCACAGCCCTTATGTCGGAGCCTTCTCCCCAGGTAGCATCCAGATAATAATACTCTCCATCTATATTAACGAGATTCCATGCATGTCCCGTACCGTCAGAGGTGCGTCCCGTAACCATGCAGCACTGTATTTTTTTTGAGTTCAAGAGATACTGTATTGCCTTGGCATACCCCTGGCAGACAGATTTACCATATACAAAGACTGAAAGTATATTCTGGTTATCCCTTGCGTTTTTGTCATATTCCGTATTCTTTACCACATAATCATATATGTGCTTTACCTTTTCATACTGGGATGTATACTCCGAAAGTCCCCTCACAGCTTCTTCCGCATAAGCATCTATTTTTGGTTGCAGCAGTTCACACTCGGCTTCCGTATAAGTATATTTTCCTGAAAAAACAAAAACCTCCTTAAGGAATCCGCTGTAATGTCCATAGGAATATCCTTCTATCCAATATATTTCGGGATGGTCACCGAATACGCACAGGAAGGCATATTTTATCTCTTCCGTATTCGCTGCATCTATCAGTACCTCCGAAGCATGCTTTTCAAGGATCATTAAGATTTCCGCATAAAGTTCGTGATACTGCTCATCCATATGGTCATAGTAGTACTTTCCGGCCTGTTCTTTACATTTCTGGCTTATGGTATCAGGTGTGATTCCCAAAGCTATGCGGGCATCCTTAAGAGCCTCCAGGTCCGTATATTCACCGACGGTCTCTTCTATTTCAGGTGCCTTGTAATCACCGGATGAAGTAACGGTACTGTTGTTTGCTGTCGACAGGCTTCTTGCAGCTTTTGTCCTGCCGCAGCTGTAAACGATTGCAAAGAAGAGCACTCCCGCAACCAGCACCGACATTAACCTTATGAAATTGTTATCATTCCCCACTCTGCGCATATTGCGTCTGACCGCCGCTTTTTATTACCAGTCTTTGCCAAACTCCGTCAGCTTAAGACCTTCGTTCCTGTCAAGAGTCATCCCTATGCTCCACTCATTAATAAAGATCAGCAGAGGATTGCCCTTAAGATCCTGGATCTTTTTCATATCAGATGTACCTGTAAGCTTAGCTACATCTACCTCGTCCTTATTCTCGATCCATCTTATATATTCATACGGGAGCTGATCCATACGGATCTCAACATTGTACTCGTTCTCAAGTCTGTATTTAAGCACTTCAAACTGCAGTACACCCACTACTCCCACTATGATCTCCTCCATACCGCTCTGGAGCTCCTGGAATATCTGTATAGCACCTTCCTGGGCTATCTGGGTGATACCCTTTACGAACTGCTTTCGTTTCATGGTATCCACCTGTCTCACCCTGGCAAAATGCTCCGGTGCAAAGGTGGGGATACCTTCGTATTTTACATCCATAGAAGGTGCACATACGGTATCACCAATGGAAAAGATCCCCGGGTCAAATACACCTATTATGTCCCCACCGTAGGCTTCATCAAGTATCTTTCGCTCATCCGCCATAAGCTGCTGGGGTTGCAGCAGACGCATAGTGCGTCCTCCCTGCACATGCTTCACTTCCCTGTCTGCCTCGAATTTTCCGGAGCATATACGCATAAATGCTATACGGTCACGGTGTGCCTTATTCATATTGGCCTGTATCTTGAATACAAATGCAGAGAAATCATTTTCAACAGGATCTATTAACTCACCATTACTTCTTCTTGGAAGTGGCGTAGTCGTCATATTAAGGAAATGCTTTAAGAATATCTCCACGCCGAAATTCGTCAGTGCGGAGCCGAAGAATACAGGAGTAAGCTTTCCTTCCCTGACTTTCTCCAGTTCAAAGGCTGCACCTGCCATATCGATCAGCTCTATATCTTCATTCAGCTTCTCATAGGCTGCCTCACCTATCTCTGCCTTTACGCTTTCATCATTTCCGTCCCAGGGGATATGTCTTTCTTCCCCTTCCTTTGTACCTTTCTGGGTATCGGAATAAGTAACGATATCACGCTCCTCCCTCTCATAGATACCCTTGAAATTCTTGCCGGAGCCTATGGGCCAGTTCATAGGAACAGTCTCTATCCCAAGCTCTTTTTCTATCTCGTCCAAAAGATCCAGAGTCTCCCTGGCATCGCGATCCAGTTTGTTGATAAAGGTAAAAATAGGGATACCCCGCATTCCGCAGACCTTGAAAAGTTTTCTGGTCTGAGGCTCCACACCTTTTGATGCATCAATGACCATAACCGCTGAATCCGCAGCCATAAGCGTTCTGTAGGTATCCTCGGAGAAATCCTGGTGTCCCGGCGTATCAAGTATATTTATGCAATATCCATCATACTCAAACTGAAGCACGGAGCTGGTAACGGAAATACCCCTTTCCTTCTCTATCTCCATCCAGTCGGATACTGCATGCCTCGCCGTTGCCTTTCCCTTTACGGAGCCGGCAAGGTTTATGGCCCCTCCGTATAAAAGCAGCTTTTCCGTAAGAGTCGTCTTACCTGCATCCGGGTGCGAGATTATCGCAAAAGTCCGCCTTCTGTTTATTTCTTCATTTAACGATGCCATTTTTACCTCCACGAAAAAACTCATATATAAGAGTTTCTTAAACTGTATCCCACATTTAAAGGGGGCACCCAATCAGGAACCCCCTTTAGTTTTTCCCTTTAATATACTGACTTTAACCTACTCTTCGTCATTGCCCCTTCTTCTGCCGCCGCTCCTTAAGAAATCAGGTATCACCGGTTGCTCAGACCTGCGCTTGGTCCTTACATTATTAGTTACACGGGGAATGTTTGTAGTACCTATATTCTGGCGGTCAGCCGTCACATTTCCGGCAGGCTCATTTCCCTGCGGAACAAAAGCGCTTCTTACGGCATCCCTGTTATATGCAGGGGCCGGATTTGCTTCAGCGGTATTAACCGGCTGTACAGGACGAACCTGAGATGTAACGGGCCTCTGCTCTGCAACCTCCACTGCAGCATCCCTTGACTGGCTTACAGGCACTGCTGCAGCCCTGATGCTGCTGTTACGGAACCCGCTTCTGTTGGAACGATAAGCCTCAGAACTCCTGAGCACTGTGCTATGGGTATCATTGGGCTCATCTATACCTGTAGCTATAAGGATTGCAAAACAGTTACCGGTCTCAAGATCAGCATCCTCATCATTTACACCCCAGATGAAGTTGCAGTCATTTCCGGTAATGCTCTCAATGTATTCGGAAGCATCACGGGCATTGAGAAGTGAAACATTACCAAACATGCAGAGAATGATGTCAGTTGCATGCTCTAAGCTAGTCTCAAGCAGCGGGCTTTCCACTGCAGCCTTAACAGCCTTGATCATACCATCCTCGCCGCTTCCTGCACCGATACCGATGTGAGCTACGCCCTTGTCCTTCATTACTGTGGTAACATCAGCGAAATCAAGATTTACCAGTGAAACCTTATTGATAAGGTCGGTGATACTTCTTACCGACTGTGTAAGAACCTCGTCAGCCTTATGGAAAGCATCCCTTATGCTGGTGTCTGCAGCAACGATCTGCAGAAGCTTTTCATTTGGGATTACGATCATTGTATCTACATTCTCACGAAGCTTGTCTATGCCTGCCATGGCATTCTGCATACGCTTCTTCTGTTCGAAAAGGAATGGCTTGGTAACAACCGCTACGGTAAGAGCCCCGATATTCTGCTTTGCAATACGGGCTACAACAGGAGCAGCACCGCTTCCGGTTCCGCCGCCCATACCGGCAGTAACGAATACCATGTCAGCACCCTTCAGTGCCTCTTCTATCTCTTCAGCGCTTTCCTCTGCTGCAGCTTCACCAACCTCAGGCTTAGCTCCTGCCCCAAGGCCTCTGGTCTCTTTCTCGCCAAGCTGGATATGCTTGTCAGCCTTGCAGAGTACAAGTGCCTGCTTGTCTGTATTTGCTCCTATGAAATCCACATCACGGACTCCGTCTTCTATCATGCGGTTTACCGCATTATTACCTGCACCGCCGACACCAACGACTATGATTTTAGCCAGCCTGTCTGTATCAGGATCAGAAATTTCGATAATGTTTCCCACTATATTTCCCTCCGCTTCATGTGAATTCTTTGGTCCGAACACCCGAACAAGTTAAATATTAACTTTTTTTAGGGCTTTACGCAACCGATATAAGGCATAAAATCAAGCTAATTGAGCACACTTTGACTAAATCGGTCAATTTGTCTCAGAAACCTTGAAATAATATTTTTCATTGCCGTTCCTGTAATTTTCCAGATGCAGAACTCCTGTTTTTCCTGCCAGTTCCTTCTTTTTAAGCAGTTTTGACGCCATCTGTATCTTCTCTGCCAGCTGCTCTCCCGAGCCGAGGCTTAGCTTTATCCGACCTACGGAAACAGTTATATGATAAGAAGAATCGAAATTAATCTCATCAGTACTAAGACCGTTTACTTCCAGCGCATGCGTAAGATCCAGTATGGTCTGAAAAATGCTTTCATTGGATACCGGGAGCGGTGCATACATATTGAAACTGTCAAACTCAAGTCCGGTCACCAAAGGAAGTCCATCGGTGGGTATATCTGATGACTCCACCACTATCCCGTCCTTATCGAAATACATATAGCTGTCCATATGATTCACATAACCTGCAATCTGCTTTTCATGGACAGTGATCTTTATGGCATTTACACTCACCACATTCACATCAATAGTCTCAATAAAAGGGACATCCGTAAGGCTTTTGTCACGATACTTTAATGATAATATCAAGGTATTATCGCCAAACCATCCCCGCTCCACCATATTACGGATGTCAGCTGCGGTATAATGCACATTTCCCTCTACCGTAACATCGCTGACCTTGTATCTGTTTGCCGCATATAAAGCAGCCGACAACAGCATAAAAATCATCAGAAGCACGAATTCTATGCGTTTTTTTACAGCTATCTTTCCGTCTAAATCCATTGCCTGTATAAAATCCGGAATCCCCGGTTATGCATTATTGTCCCTTGCTACCCTGAATACCATCCCCATTTCCATCATAAGGAAAAGCACCGAGGAACCGCCATAACTTATAAAGGGCAGGCTCACACCTGTGTTGGGCATTATCGCAGTAACTACCATTACATTAAGTATGACCTGTATGGCTATGTGGGCCATTACGCCGATCACTAACATCTTACCGTATACATTATCTATTCTCCAGGCTATTGCACCCATAATTACAATGAGTGCTGCAAAAGCCGTAAGCAGGAGAGCTGCTCCGACAAGCCCTGTCTCCTCACATATTACGGAAAAGATCATATCATTATGAACCTCGGGGATAGTGCCAAGCTTCTGAATGCTGCGTCCTATTCCCTTGCCGGTAAGCCCTCCGGAGCCGATGGCGTAAAGTGCCTGCAGCGGCTGATATCCGCCTTCCCTTAAATACTCCTCCGGATGAAGCCAAACAAGCACACGCTTCCAGCGGTAATTCATGTCATCAGTATAGGTCATTTTTTCCGCATGCCTTATCACGGCCCATACTCCGACCGAACCTAAGACTACCGCGCCCAAATGGAATTTTATGTCATTTGAGGCCACAAAACCAAGTGCGGCAGCTATACCCATTATTATTATTGCACTGGAAAGATTGTCGGTTATAACATAAACCAGTCCCGCAAGTATTAACGGAACTATCATAAATACCACATACCCTGAAAAGCTGTCACATAACTTAGGATAATCTGCCACAAGCGCTGCAAGGAAGATAATGACTGCTATCTTTACGATCTCTGCAGGCTGTATGGAAAGACCGGCGATCTGGAACCACCTGGTAGCTCCATTTCTGGTAATACCGAAAAACAAAAGCAT
Source organism: uncultured Lachnospiraceae bacterium (assembly GCA_946616835.1). Classification (GTDB taxonomy): domain Bacteria; phylum Bacillota; class Clostridia; order Lachnospirales; family Lachnospiraceae; genus NK4A136. The sequence continues at coordinate 22,467 of CAMOJK010000011.1, read as the reverse complement.
TATTACGGAAAAAGCCGCAGCCGTAACGATAATAAATCTCGGGATCTTTTTCCTGGCCAGTGCTATGGCAAAGCCTCCCAGTCTGCTGCAGATCACAAGGATCACGCCTACTCCTACTATCTCCGCAAGAATCTGTCTTTTCAGGAATTCATAGATATCCTCGGAATCACCCACGCCACCGCTGTAGGCGCTGGATGAAAAGATCATAAACAGTCCCCAGATAAGAAGACCGGCCATCACCAACGCAAGGGGCAGTACCAGAGAATATCCTTTGCTTTTTTTCCCCTTGCTGTCAGCCGTCTGCCTGACCGGCATTTTTTTTATTTTACTTTTTGATGCTGCCGTATTTCCCATTCAATCCCGCTGTAATATTACTTAAGCTCGTTTACCAGTGCCTTGAAGATCCGTCCCCGCTCTTCATAATCCTTAAACATTCCCCAGCTTGCACAGGCAGGAGATAAAAGAACCGCTTCACCGGGCTTAGCCACTTCAGCAGCTTTCTTTACCGCTTCCTCCAGGGAATTAACAATGATGTAATCATTAAAGCCGTGCTTTGCCGCACATTCTGCGATCTTAGTCTTGGTCTGGCCCAATAAAATGAGCTTTGACACCTTGCCATCAAAAGCCTCTATCCATTCATCATAGGTATTCTGCTTGTCGTAGCCTCCGCCTATAAGCACGGTACGCCTGTTCATAGCCTGTATCGCTTTAATGGCAGCATCCGGATTTGTTCCCTTTGAATCATTGTAATAAACAACATCCTTAAAGCTGCGCACATATTCTATGCGGTGCTCAACAGCCTTGAAATTTTTAACAGTCTCTATAACGCTGTCCATGGGAATCCCCGCAGCCTCTGCCATAAGTATCGCAGCCATTGCATTTTCCGCATTGTGCTTACCTAACAGCTTCATTTCGCTTACATTCATAAGCTTATTTTTCTGTCCGCCGCTTACCCTTATGATATCGCCGTCCTGCAGAAAGCACCCTTCCTCCACTTCACAATCGGAAGAAAACCAAAGAACCTTTGCGGGACATCTGCTTCCGAAATCCCTTGTATAAGGATCACTGTAATTCAGTATGCAATAATCATCACCCGTCTGATTCTTTGCTATAAGCTCCTTGCAAGCCACATAGTTTTCCATGGTGTGGTGCCTGTTCAGATGATCAGGCGTAATATTAAGGATTGCGGAAACCTGTGGATGGAAATCATGTATGGTCTCTAACTGAAAGCTTGAGATTTCTGCCACAGTCACATCCTTATCCCTGGTAAAAACTGCCGCATCAGTATAGGGATTTCCGATATTCCCCACTATCTTTGCCCCACCGTAATAATCCTTTACTATCTGTCCCGTAAGGGCAGTGGTAGTAGTCTTTCCGTTAGTACCTGTTATAGCTATAAGCCTGCCCTTAGCACAGGAATAGGCAAGCTCTATTTCCCCGGAAATATACATTCCTCTGTTCCTGAAACGGTCAACTAACGGCGTATCAAGGGGAACTCCGGGACTCATCACCACCATTTCAGCCCCATCCAGATCCATATCTGTCAGGTTATCCTTTTTGATAACTATCTCTCCTGCTGTCTTCATGGCATAGGCTGTGCTCTTTTTGGCGATATCCCTGCTGGTAGCATATTTTGCGTCAGGTCCCGGCTTGACATTGAGGAGTGCATATCTTGTCATTGCGGATATAAGCTTGCCATGAACTTTCTCCTCATCAAGTGAGCTGTTTTCGTCAAATATCACAGGCTCCGCACCATTAGCCTTAAGCATGGCAGCTGCCGCTATCCCGCTTTTTCCGGCTCCGACTACGATAACCTTTTTCCCCTTTAATTCCATGATACTCCTCCATTTATAGTAACTGACCCACTGTGTTTTTTCCCAGTTACATCACTCCACAAATTAAAATTCGTCATTCACCTTCCGGCGTAACATCCTCATCCAGAGGTTCTATCTCGATATATGAATCTTCATCATAATATTCTTCAGCCTCATTTTCGGACGCACTGTCATCTTCTGCTTCATTATCTGAAATAGTATGATAAAGTGTTGCCGTATCAGGAAGATTCTGTTCCTCTATCATTTCCTGCGTCACAAGCTCTGTCCTCGGTATATTTAAGTACGGCAGCACCTGGTTAAGTATATCCCTGCAAATAAGACATGCATAGTGGGTACCGTGCTCCTGGGAAGGCGTATTCGGTCTGTCGATAACCACATAAATGGCTATCTGCGGATCCGCTGCCGGTGCAAAGCCCATAAAGGAAACCGTATAGTCAACTTTTCCCTTACCGGAATGCTCCGCTGTACCTGTCTTTCCGCCTATGCGGTATCCGGCTGGCTGTGCCGCTTTACCGGTACCCTCATCAACTACTCCGGTGCAGTAATCGATCATCAGATCCGAGACTTCCTTGGAAACCACCTGACGCACCACTACCGGCTCGATATTCTTTAAAGTACTCCCATCGTCATTGAGGATACTCCTTACCATATGCGGCTGATAGAGATAGCCTCCGTTTACCAGGCTTGCAAAAGCTGTCACGGTCTCTATCATTGTAACATTATACCCCTGACCGAAGGTGGATGTCATCAACTCCGTAACACCCATAGTCCTTTCATTGAAGACAAGAGAGCTTGTAACCATTTCCCCTTCCAGGTCTATATTGGTCTTTAGGCCAAAACCGAAATTTCTGTTATACTCCAGGAACTTTTCCTTGCCGATAAGCTGACCCATCTTCATAAGCGATACATTGCAGGATTTCTCAAGAGCCTGCTTTACCGTAAGGGTTCCGTCACCGTATCTGTTGTGGCATCTTATTGTAACAGCGCTGTTTCCATCACCGAATTTAAGATATCCGCCGCAGTCATAAGTATCACCGTCATGTACCGCACCTATATCAAGCCCTGTAGCCACTGTAAAAGTCTTGCAGACCGAGCCCGGCTCATAGGACTGCTGTATGCAGAAATTCTTCCAGAGTTCGGCTGACACCGCATCGGATATGGCATCATCTTCCGATACGGAATATCTCTCTGCCGCATGTGCCTTCATCATGCTCACGGTCTCATCTGAATACATGGATAAGTCCTTGGGATCATTAGGATCATAATAAGGATAGCTTGCCATCGCAAGCACCTCCCCTGTATGTACATCCATTATGATCACGCCCGTATTCTCGGAACCCATTTCGTTTTCACGGAATTCGTTAGCATGCTCCTCATTATAATCCCTTATGACATTTTCGCATACCTGCTGGACATAAGCATCCAGAGTGGTCACGAGAGTAGCTCCGTTTTCGGCCGGAATTACGGTTCTCTCCAGAGCATTCTCATCAGTCAGATAACCATATTCCCTTCCGTTATTGCCACAGAGTGTAGACTCATAATACCCCTCTAAGCCATAACGCCCCACCGAATCGCTGACATAACCCAACACATCAGAAGCAAGGCTGCCGTTAGGGTAGTTTCTCTTATAATAAGGCTCAAAGCTTATGACTGCCTCATTTATCAGGTCTGCCGAATTGACCTTTACTCCATTCATAGAAGCCGAAGCCCTGGCATTTTTATTTTCGCTCTTTATGTATTCCTCAAAATTGGTCTTTTCCGTATAGGAAACCTCGCGGACTATGACCTTGTATTGGTCAGTGGGATTGTCTGCCATGAAATCCCTTAAGTCTGCCTCTGAAACGCCAAAACAGTTATTTATGGCATCCAGGGTGGTATCAAGGTTTTTCTTTTTAGTCTCACCCTCTATAGCCTGCTTGGCATTGAAAATAACCTTATATACCTTCTCGGACTGGGCCAGTATCAGACCGTTTCTGTCCTTTATGGATCCCCGTTTGAAAGGAATATCCACAGAAGAATACTGCTGCTGTGATAAGACCTGTCTGGTGTATTCATCACCCTTTTCCTGCATTATCACAGCGACTTTAATCACCAGAATAACAAAAAACAGCATGCTGACTGCTGTTAATGCGATCATTTTCCTGTCGGTTTTCCTTTTATATGCAGCCGCCTCTTCACGGCGCATCCTTGATGAGGAAAGCAGATTTTTTATAAAACTGCCGTTTCTTCCCGCACTGTCTCTGTTCCTGTTTCTATTTCTGTTTCCTGAATGTCCTGACATTTATCTGACTGCTCATTATCTGCTGTAAAACGCTTAAGACTCTACCTTACATTAGCTCACCTTGGTGTCACATCCGCATACTGCTCAACATAGTCATTTATATCCGATGAGTATGTGACCACCTGTCCCTCGCCCGGGAGCTTCATGCCAAGTTCTGCTGTAGCGATTCTACGCACTTCCTCCATGTTTATATCGTTCTGAATAGCTTCTTCCACATTATCATTTTCATCTTTGATTTTCTCATATTCTGCCTGTGCCTGTGTATATTTATTTCTGGCAACAGCTATTTCCGACATTAAGCGGATTGAATATACAAAACCGGATACAAGTATAACAAACATTAAGATAAGAAGCATCCAGTTTGTTATGGAAAGCCCCGGCTGCCTTTCCGATGCACCGCCTTCCCATACGCTTCTCTCCAGAACTTCCCTTTCCAGTTCCAGCTTCCTTGCTGCACTTCCGTGTACATAATTTGTTCTTCTCATTTAATCGTTCCTCTCAAATATCCTGAGTTTTGCCGGCTTTGACCTGCGGTTTATTTCCAGTTCTTCTTCCCCTGCAGTCACAGGGCGCTTAGTAACCGTTCTGCCCTTCGACACCTTTCCGCATACACATTTAGGAAATGAAGGCGGGCAGGTGCAGGGATTTTCAGCTGTTTTAAAAGCATTCTTTACTATTCTGTCTTCAAGCGACTGAAAGCTTATTATCAGCAATCTGCCTTCAGGTCTTAAAAAATCTATCATTCCGTCTATCGAGCTTTTTAACACATCCAGCTCTTTATTACACTCTATCCTCAGGGCCTGAAATGTCCTCTTAGATGGGTGGCCGTTTTCCGAAAGCATCCTGGCCGGTATGGAGGCTTTTATGATATCGTTAAGCTCAAATGTCGTCCTGACAGCTCCCTTTTCCCTGGCCTTAACTATATTTGATGCAATCCTGTCTGCAAATCTTTCTTCACCATACTCCCTGAGTATCCTGCTCAGTTCGTTTTTGCTGTAATTATTTACTATCTCATATGCTGTGAGGGAATTCTCACGATTCATCCTCATGTCCAGAGGAGCATCCGCATTATAGGAAAATCCTCTATCCGGATTGTCCAGCTGGTAGGAAGACACTCCTATATCCAGTAATATGCCGTCAGCTCCATCTATTCCCATTCCCTGCAGCACGCTGACTGCATTCACATAATTATCATGGATAAAAACGACCCTGTCACCGTACTCTTTTAATCTTTCCACTGCTGCTTCAAGGGCTTCACTGTCCTGGTCGAAGCAGTATAGCTTACCGTTTTCATTAAGCCGCTTTGCTATTTCCGATGAATGGCCGCCACCTCCAACAGTACCATCCACATATATTCCATCCGGCTTTATATTCATCCCTTCGATTACTTCTTTCAGAAGGACCGGTATATGATAAAACTCTACTTCAGACATCTGTACACCAATTACAGCCTCTATAGCTGTTTACACGCTTTTCCACACTCCGTCAGAATGAAAGATCCGTAGCGAGCCCTGTTTCCTCAGCAAATGCAGCGATCTCTTCAGGCCCCGAATTGCTCTCCTCGAACAATCTGCTGTTCCATATTTCAATTCTGTTTGTCGTTCCGCAGATAAGGACTTCTTTATCAAGCTCCGCATATGCCCTTAACGAAGGTGGCAGAAGTATGCGCCCCTGTTTATCTGTTTCTCCATCTATGGCGCTGGCACTGAAATGTCTCTGCAGTTTTCTTGTGACCGGATTCAGAACAGACATGCCGCGAAGCTTATACTCCAGCTTATTCCAGCTTTCTGCATCCAGGATCCAAAGGCATCTGTCTAATCCCTTAGTTATGACGAATCCACATCCCAGCTGTTCTCTAAACTTTGCCGGGATTATAACTCTTCCTTTTTCATCAATTGTATGGTTAAAATCACTTTTATACACAGATTTCCACCATAATTCGCCAACATTCGCCACAATTTACTATTTTTTACCATTTTTCACCACATTTCCTATTTTAATCCCCATTTGTATTTTTTTCAAGGCAAAATTCACCAGCTTATGCATAAAAAAACCACCGTCCTCCCCTGAGGGAAAACGGTGGTCCAATTCTCCTGTTTTCTTCTTATAGCAGCTGCATAATTATACCTTTGGATTTATAATTTCAAAGCCCAACATGGTAATATCATCAAACTGATCTGCCTCTTTCTTAAATTCATTTATGCTTTCCGAAACTACCGGCAGTGTTTCCGTAACGCTCTTATCCTTAACGCTGTTTAACACTGCGAGCAGCCTGTCTGTTCCGTATTGTTCCTCAGCATCATTTATCGCTTCCGGTACACCATCGGTATATACAAATATCCGGTCTCCGTGATGCAGCTGTACCTCATAAGGTTTTGCCTTTATTCCGGGAATTGCTGCAAGCGGCAGTGTATGTTCATCCTTTATAATTTCATAATCTCCGCCTGCCCGTTTTATCACCGGATATTCATGTCCGGCATTTGCGCAGCGCATTTTTCCCGTAACCATATCTACAATTCCTATCCATACCGTAACAAACATCTCTGCATCATTGCCTTCACACAGAGCATCATTTGCCTTGGCTATAATCTCCTCAGGTGTGCCTCCGGACTTCGCATAGCTTCTTATAGCAGTCTTACTCCTCATCATGAATAGGGCTGCAGGTATTCCCTTACCCGAAACATCAGCTATAACAAGCGCTATATTATCCCTGTCCACAAAGAAGAAATCATAAAAATCCCCACCTACTTCTTTTGCCGGCTTCATAGTTGCAAACAGTTCGAGGTCCTCCCTGTCAGGGAACTTAAATACCTGAGGCAAAGCCGAGGCCTGTATAGTCCGTGCAAGTATTAACTCCTGTTCTATCCTCTTTTCAGCTGCATCAATGTAGCCCTTCAGCGCCATAACGGTCTGGTTGATATCATCGGATAATGATGCGAATTCCGATGAGTTTCTTACCGATACCACCTCGTTTAAATTTCCGTTGGTTATCTTTCCCAGAGACTCGTTGATCATCCTTATATTATTGACAACGATCTGATTTACCAGAAAAGCTATAAGGACATAGATGACCGCAAACAGAAGCACATCAGCCAGTGCCTGCTCGTATGCCTGAGCATTCCTGTACCAGTACACTTCACTGATACTCATTGCCGTGACAAGGATCGTATTCACATCCAGCCGGTCTGCATATACCATTGATCTGACGCCCTTAAAATCTTCCTTGCTGATAATTCCCAGATTCTGCATCAACCGGGTATACTCTTCCTCAGGCATCACCTTTCCCCCGTCCACGCCTTTAAGTATCTGCCTGTTCGGTCCAATGATGCAGTACGATACCGTACTGTCAGCCCGGAGAGACCGTTCCCCCGACAGGTAATTTCTCCTGATAGTTTCATAGTTTTCTGTCAGCGTAAGCCGGCAGTCCTGATCAGCAGACTGTGTCTGGAGAATAAAAGAAAACAGAAAACTTCCGAGTATTACGATTGAAACCACAAGAAACAACCATCTCTGAAACTTCTGAGACAGAGATTCGCTTTCCTCGTCAATCTTTCTGAAAGGATTATGCCATTCACCGGTAAAGACCTGCAGCAAGCCTGATGATACAGCCATACCTATTCCGGTAAAAATAATCATGGGTATTGCGCAGGTACTTACCACAAGAAATGCCATCCTCATATCGTCCCTATGGGTAACGAATACCACATACATATGGAAAACTTCCATTACCGCACCCATAAAAAAAGCATAGAAAGGAGATGGCTTCTTCCCCTTAAACATCTTGCGGTTCATAAGGAGCGCAACAAAGCCGGCCAGACAGGTCGAAACACTACATGCGATTCGCGTATATGATCCAACGCCAAAATAAGTTCCCGCAATATACCGTTCAATACCGCCCATAAGACCGGCAATTATTCCTGCGGTCGGCGAAAAGAACAACCCCGCCGCAAGAGGGCCGATATCCCTGACGTTAATGACCATATTATCAAATGCTATGCCATAATGGGTAGATAATATAGAACTGATACCAAAAACGATACCTATAAGAACCTTGCCCGGCAGATTCAGTTTTTTATTCCTTGTCAGGTACCACAATGCTACTGTAAGCAAAACATACAGGAAAGTGACGCCTGTCATTTGCAGAATCATTAGAAACATACTATTGCCTTCATAGATTTTTTGCTGAAGCAGGAGTAAACCTTGCCCATAACATCGGCAGAAAAAATACCGGACCGGAAACAAGCGCTCATAACGGAGCACATGATCCGATCCTGTTCCTTATATATAAAAATGAATCATTCAATAGTAAGGATATCTGCGAACCCGGTTACTTCAAATATTTCCTTAACGCTCTCCGAAACATTCTTTATCACCATGCCACCCAGCTTTGACATAATCTTGTGTGTGGAAAGAAATACACGAAGTCCGGCGGATGAAACATATTCAACTTCAGCTATATCCAGCACAAGTTTCTGTACACCTTCAAGGCTTTCCTTTATCTCTGCCTCAAGTGTCGGAGCAGTTGTGGTATCAATCCTTCCTGCCACACTGACAACAAGTTCGCTTCCGTTAAGTTCTTTGTTTACTGTCATATTTCTCCTTTCCGCCGCGTTCATGCGGCTACGCCAAGAAATCCGTCACCTGTATTCTTTCTTTGCGCAATAAAGCTATCTGTTATTCTATCGCTCTATTATAACATATACTCTGCCATCAATTATCTGTTTTTTATTCACCTCTTATTTTATCAGGCAGCCTCATCCTGCTCGTATTCTTCGATCAGTTCATCATAACTGCTTATAGCATCATTAAGACGCTGCATTACATCTTCTGCCTTGTACAGACCATTTTCATCCGCACTTATCCCCACAAAATGCAGGGGGTATATTGCGGGAGGATTATCATTATCAAGCAGTGACATTTCTCTCAGCTGTCCAGTCTTTTGGTATACCAGATCCATACCTATAAGTTCCTCACCTTCAGCATTTTTCCATCTGCTGATAACAAGCTTTGCGCCTATAGGAGTTTTCTTCTCTATAGTACCCGGAAGACTGTACTCTTCCACCTCCAGTGCAGAAAGAACGCTTGCCAGATTGGAATCATGTCCGCATAAAAAGGTAAATTTCCGTCCCTTTGTATTAAGTTCATTATTAATCTCTTCAAGAAGAGGATGAGCCACATTAACTGCAATAGAAGGAGAAGTAAAAAGCACATCCCCATACACATCCTTTATCTCGGATATCGCTTCCCAGTCTGCTTCGGAAAGTTCATGTCCAAAAGCCGCCTTTTCATCATCCGGCTCCTCATAATACTGCAAAACGAGGGCATCGCTTATCTGGCAGGCTGTTTTCAGTGAACCGCTGACAGAAGGTTCCTTTCCTTCTTCAAATGTAAATACAGAGTCATCCGTTAAAAAACCTGTAAACACACCTTTTTTATAATCATCAGACTCTTCCACATCAATTACTTCCCCTAACAGGTCATAGTTGTCCTCTAACCCGGTGATCACGGAATCGAAATTTTCATGTATTTCGCCCTCTGCATCTGCCATATAATCATCTGACATATATGTAAAAACAGGGTTGAACACCGGATCCATCGTGTCAAAATCCGAATGATACTCCACCTCTGTATTAGAAACAGGCAGAAGGCCGGCTGCGAAAAAACGCGCTGTGGCGATAGTCCTCTGCTTTGAATTGGCATATATTCTCACGGCATCTTCCGAGGGCTGGTAATTTGCCGGAAACACCCCCTCAGCCTCAAGCCACTTCCTGAAATACTGTCCCATTTCATTTTCAAGATTACCGCCCCTCACCGAGAGCTGGCTTGCCTCGGAGGACCAGTCAAACCACTCATGAGGAGTAATGGTATCCAGAGCAGATCCCGCTCCTGACAAAGGTGCACGGATATTATGGCGGCTTAAGACAACAACCTGCTCAAGGGAATATCCCTCATGTGAAAGTGACGACCTTAGATTTTCATCCTGAGCCTCGTAAACCTCCTGCACGCTTTCATTTGAATCCGCCGTATGGTCGCTTAACTGTACAACATTTGAATCAGCCGCATTATCTGTTTCAATTTCATTGTACTGCTCATCAGCCCTGGTAATATTGTCGGGATAAATCTTTAAGAAATCATTTTTCATTGAGATCGGTACATATCCCTGCTCAATATATGCAGCGGATTTTTCATTCCAATCCTGTGTGCCCCATTCCCTGACATCATCATCTGCCACGATCATATAGGCTTCAGAAGGGTAAGGATTCCTCTCATCCAGCACATAGTTCATCATGCTGGTGTCGCTTCCACTGTTGCCAAAGGCAAGCACCGGCATCTGTCCTATCTCTCTTTCTATCCAGATGGTCTTATTGGCATTCAGATTTTTCTGGATAAATCCGCCGGTAAATACCAGCTCATCACCATCTGCATATTTATAATCCATATTTGACGGAACATCCTCGTTCCCCTTTATTTTTACCTCGAACTCAGTTCCTATTACATGATTTGGTGTCACATATTCGCTGATAGGAGAATTTGCCACTATCGCCCTGGTGGTAGTGCGTTCCGTGCCGCTGACCACATATATCGTAAAGCCATTGTCGTAAAGATACTTCACCACCTCAACCATGGGCAGGTAGAAGCCGTCGATATATCTCATATTATTAAAGCTCTCAGTCTCTTTCTGCCCAAACTCTGCAGCATAGTCATACAGCTCCTGCACAGTCATCCCGGCATAGGCTTTTGCAAAATTTCTTGCTAATTCCTCCCCTGCGGTATATCCCGGCTTTATCTCTGCAGCCGCTGCCTTCAGGTCATCCGATACTCTCTCAGGGTGATCCACCAGGCAATAGTTTATGAACATCATAGTGTCATAGTAAGTATAATAAGTCTCGCAGGTAAGGGTACCGTCCATATCGAATACAGCTATCCGGTCCTTTACTGGAATAAAGTTTTCCGTATCATTCTCATCCGTAACCTTTGACACATAACTCTTCAGACTTTCTGCCGCTGCAGAATCAGCAGACCAATATTCAGAAAGCGGAGCAGGCTCTGCTTTGCCGCAGCCGGCTATTCCTGCCAGACCAATAACCGCAGCCATCGCAAAAGTCAGTAACATGAAGCATCTTCCCTGGTTCTTCCTATTCTTTACTCTTCTCATTAATCTTCCTCTTTTCTTATTGATTATTTTGACCAATCATTAGATTCCGTATCACCAGTCATATCATTTTTCAGCTTCAATATGCTTTGCTGCCCTGCCAAGACCCAGACAATACAGCACAAAGAGTATGCCGGCAAATACTATGCCGGCCGGATATGCTATATTCGAAGGCAGTCCCAGTCCCTCATCAGCCATCAGAATATATGTAAGACTTACCGCAGACATAAAGGATGCAGGAAGTGCTGTCATAAGACTGTAATATATTTTTTTCGCATTTTTGACCAAATATACCGTTGCAACCCAAAGTGCCACCATGGCCAGTGTCTGATTACTCCAGGAAAAATATCTCCACAATACATTGAAATCAAGCTGTGTAAGAACTGCCCCCAGCCCTAAAAGCGGTATGGTTATGATAAGGCGGTTGCGTATCGGTTTCTGATCCAGTCCGGTCACCTCTGACAGTATAAGTCTTGCCGAGCGGAATGCCGTATCACCGGAGGTAATAGGGCATGCGATCACGCCTACGATTGCAAGTATTCCGCCTGCAGTCCCAAGCATTCCTGTAGAAATGTCATAAACAACACCCGACTGCCCCATCTCTCCTATAGCCGCACTGAGACCTCCTGTAGCTCCATAAAAGGCAACACCACCGGCTGCCCAGATTAATGCTATGACTGATTCTGTCAGCATCGCAGCGTAGAAAACCTTCCGCCCCTGTTTTTCAGAGGTTATGCATTTACTCATAAGAGGAGACTGGGTAGCGTGAAAGCCCGATATCGCACCGCAGGCCACAGTCACAAACATAAAGGGCCATACAGGAAGATTATCGGGATGGAGATTATGAAGCGTGATCTCCGGAATGTGGTATCCTCCTGCTATAGTGCCCCCAAGTATTCCTACAGCCATAACGATCAGTATCACGCCAAAAACAGGATAGAGCCTTCCTATTATCTTATCTATCGGAAGAAGGGTAGCCAGAATATAATACAAAAGTATCACTACGATCCAAAATCCCGTTCCCAGAGCTTCCGGTGTAAGCCTTGCTAAAAGGGCCGCAGGAGAATTAACAAATACGGTTCCCGTAAGGAGCAGGAGAATAACCGAAAATCCCCGCATGAACCACTTAGCGGCCTTGCCCAGATATATACCGCTCAGTTCTGCAATGGATGCGCCATCATGCCTTTCGGATATCATTCCGCACATATAGTCATGGACTCCGCCCCCCAGAACAGAACCAAATATTATCCAGAGAAAAACCACAGGGCCAAAACACGCACCCATTATCGCACCAAAAATAGGACCGGTGCCCGCGATATTAAGGAGCTGTACCAGAAAAGCCTTCCATGTGGGCATGGGAATAAAGTCTACACCATCCTGTTTAGTATAGGCCGGTGTTTTTCTGTCATCAGGTGCAAAAACCTTTTCAACAATACTGCCATATACTATGTACCCGATTATAAGAACTGCAAATGAAAGAATTAATGATATCATTTCCGTTTCCTCGCTTTTTCAATTGTTTAATTGAAACAGACTCTGTTCATGTGAAAAACTTTTTGACATTGTTTCACAGTATTATATCACATTATCTTTCAGGGAATTAATATCAAATCCTGACATAAAAAAGCACAGTGCAATATGCACCATGCCTTATTTTTATTATATATACAACTCTCAGAAAATGTATATCAGCAGATCAGGCATACTCTTTCATGATATCCAGAAAAGCCTTTGTATTAGCCTCTATGTTACCTGCGAAGACTGCCGAACCCGCAACAAGAACATTCGCCCCTGCCTCGATTATACCGGCTGCATTTCCAAGCTTTACGCCGCCATCTACCGCAATATCGAATTCAAGTCCATCCTCTTTTTCATACTGTCTGAGAACAGGCAGCTTGTCCACACATTCTGGGATAAGGCTTTGTTCTCCGAAGCCGGGCTTAACGGTCATAACTATCACATGATCTGCATAGGGAAGCATATCCCTTATCATGGCCGGATTCGTCTCCGGGCTTATAGCAATGCCCGACTTTTTCCCGCATTCCCTTATCTGCAAAAGTGCCCCCACGGGATCCTCCGTTGCCTCATAGTGTATGGTTATCTGATCAGCCCCCGCCTCGGCGAATGTTTCAATATACCTTTCCGGCCCCTCTATCATAAGGTGGGCATCGATAAAAAGATCGGTCTTTGGACGCACACTTTTCAGTACCGGAATACCGAAAGATATTGAAGGTACAAAAAGGCCGTCCATAACATCAAAGTGCAGCCAGTCGGCACCCGATTTCTCAACTCTGCTTATATCATCTCCCAGCCTGGTAAAATCCGCAGCCAATATGGAAGGGGCAAAATGAACCATGATATTTCCTCTCACGCATTATTATAGTAATTAATCTTTATCTGTATTTTTTTCTTTCGCTTAGTTCTTTATACAGACTCTTATAATTCATATAACGGATCTTGTTAACACATCCATCTTCCACGGCGTCCTTTACTGCACAGTCGGGCTCATGGGTGTGGGAACACTCATTAAAACGGCATTTCCCCTCGTATGGGAAAAACTCAGGGTAATACGCTTTCAGTACACCCTCACTCATATCAGGAACATTGAAAGAGGTAAATCCCGGGGTATCCATGATATACGAGTCTTTGCACACATCACAGTCTGTCATGCCGTTTATCATAAACAGCTCCGAATGCCTGGTAGTGTGTTTTCCCCGCTTTGACTTCTTTCCGATCTCACCGGTTTCCATTCCGGCGTCAGGACAGAGAGCATTCAGTATCGTAGACTTGCCTACGCCGCTCGGTCCCGCAAGTATGCTTATCTTTCCTGCAAGGTCCGAAGCTATGAGCTTAAGGTCTTCTTCATTCCTGGCTGATACTGCCAGGCACTTAACACCGGCCGCCCCATAGGCTTTCAGCATCATCTCCACAGTCTCTTCGTCCGCCAGATCCTTCTTATTGAAAAGCAGTATCACAGGAATCTCCTGCATCATCATCTGGATAATAAAACTATCCGTAAGTGTAAGATTCGGCTCCGGAGACTTGATTGCAAAAACTATTATCGCCTGGTCAACATTAGAGGCTTCCGGACGGATGAGTTCATTTTCCCTTGGGAAAATTTCCTCTATGCTGCCTATAAGTCCTTCTTCTCCCGTAACCTGCTCTATCCTTACCCTGTCACCCACAAGAGGACGTTTCTTTACCTTTCTGAAAATACCTCTGGCATGACACTCGTAAATCCTCCCGGCCGCCTCATCATCACGGTCAAGCCTGACATAATAGAAACCGCCGATACCCTTAACTATCCTTCCCGTCATGCTTACTGGACCTTGGTAAAGTTAACGGTCTGCGGATCGGATGTCTTCTGTGTCGTCACCGTCTGCTGGGTAACATTGCCTTCAGCATCTGTTACCGACTCGGTAGTACTTACAGTATATGTGATATAAAGTGTTCCATAAGGTATGCTGTCTATTCCGCTGATATTGATCTGCTGCGGGAAGGAATCCGCTGTAACAGACCACAGTGCAGTGGAAGTATCCGTTGCAAAAAGTGTAAGTGTAGCGGGCGTACCGGGTACAAAATCTGCCGGAGCCTGAACAGTATAGGAACAGTTATAAACTGCCGGTTCAGGTCCCTTGCTGACTTTATATACCACCTTGGTACCGCTGCCGACTGTTATTCCCGGCGAGTAGTTCTGATAACATACCTGACCTTCCGCATATTCATCACTGAATACCTGCTCCGCAGGCGTATTATAGTCAAGTCCCAGCTCAACCATTGTAGCGATTGCTGTCTCTTCCTCCATACCGCGAAGATCCGGCATTGATACATCCTGAGTCTCAGTACCGAGACTTACGGTAAGAACTATCTCCGTGCCTCTGCGCAGGCGGCTGTCACCCTTTGGATCCTGTGAGATAACATTTCCCTTAGGGATCTCTGTTGAGTTTTCTTTGATTACCCTTACGCCAAAGCCTTCGTTTTCGAGCAAAACCGTAGCCTCAGCCTGTGTCTTGCCTATCACATCCGGAAGCCTTACTCCATCCGTACCTGATGATACTACGATCGTAACGGCATCCCCGCTTTTTAAATTAGTACCTGCGGCTATTGATGCCTGGAATACGGTGCCTTCAGCCTCCGAGGAATTCTGATAATCGGTAGTAACATTAAGACTTAGTGCCTCCAGAGTTTCCCTCGCCTTTGCTTCACTCATACCAATTACATCAGGCATGGCAACCTGAGTCACTGTCTGGGGCTGTGTTTCAATGCCTATTGCCGTTCCCGGATCATTGTCCCTGGCGCCAAACAGACCTATGGCACTTCCTACAATGTAAATGAATATAACGCCCACTATTACGGCTGCAATTATGACCACAACCGTCGTAAGCATCTCCAGTCCGCTCTGGCCTTCCTGCTTTTTGTTTTTCTTTGAAGAAAGTCTTGTATTCTTCTTGGAAGAAACGCTGTTCTTGGTATTTTTCGAACCTGTTTTTGTTCTTGTATTTTTTGAGCTGCTCTTTTTCTCAGACTTACGGTTCTGTTCCCTTTTATGATTTGAACCCTTACGGGAGCCGGGCTCTTCATATTCATCAGGCTCATAGCGTTCATCATACCGTCTGTCATATTCTGCATCATCCCGCTGATCCTGCTCGTATTCCTCGTGTCTGGCAGCCTGTTTCATCCTGCGCTTATCTTCGGAAGTAAAATCCCTGGTAACTCCCACCATGTCCATAGTGTCCATCTTTACGAAATTTTCATCAGGACTGATAAGAGACTTCTTAAGATCCTCTATAAGTTCAGGTGCAGACTGGTAACGCCTGTCCGGGCTCTTCTGTGTACACTTAAGTACAATCTGTTCCACCGAAACAGGTATCTCCGGCACATAATCCCTGGGAGACGGCATCTCCTCCTGAATATGCTGTATTGCCACAGCCACAGTAGTCTCGCCGTTATAGGGAACGCGTCCGGTAAGCATTTCAAAAAGCGTAATGCCAAGGGAATAAATATCACTCTTCTCATCAGAAAAGCCGCCCCGGACCTGTTCCGGAGAAGTATAATGCACACTTCCCATGACATTTGAAGTAATGGTATTGCTGGTGGCAGCCTTGGCTATACCAAAGTCCGTCACCTTTACCTTTCCTTCCTTGCTTATGATTATATTCTGAGGTTTGATATCACGATGTATGATGTGATTATTGTGGGCTGCCTCTATTCCGCGTCCCACCTGTATAGCTATGCTGACAGCTTCCTTAACGGAAAGCCTTGCCTTCTTTTCTATGTATTTCTTTAAGGTGATGCCTTCCACCAGCTCCATCACAATATAACTGAAGCCGCTTTCCTCACCTACATCATAGACATTGACAATATTCGGATGCATAAGGCCGGCAGCAGCCTGAGCCTCCATACGGAATTTTGAACGGAACTCTGTATTTTCAGCAAACTCCTGCTTAAGTACCTTTATCGCTACAAAACGATTGAGTTTATGATCCTTGGCACGGTAAACATCACTCATTCCGCCCGCGCCAACTTTATCAAGGACCTCATAACGATCCGATATCATCATTCCTATCTTTACCATAATTTATTTCTCAACCTCTATCTGCACCAGGATAACTGCTATATTGTCGCGTCCGCCGTTCATATTTGCTGCCGCAACAAGTCTTCGTGCTTTCTCTTCGATAGTCCCCTGTCCGGATACTATACTTTCCATTTCAGTATCCTCCAGCATATTGGACAATCCATCTGAGCACATAAGAATCGTATCCCCCGCATGTATGTCTTCGACTTCGAAAAAGTCTGCATCCACACTATCCATAACACCCACAGCTCTTGTGATTATGTTTTTGTCAGGATGAAGTCTGGCTTTCCGCCGCTCAAGCTCTCCCATGCGGACCATTTCTTCCACATAAGAGTGATCCGTGGTAATCTGCTTTATTCCCCCGCTCCCAATGATATAAAGCCTGCTGTCGCCTATATTGGCAACAGTAAGCCCCTCATCATCCAGACAACACAAAACAAGCGTCGTTCCCATTCCTGAAAATTCATCATCTGAGAGCGACTTCTGTCTTACCCTTTTATTTGCTTCATTAATAGCTCTTGTAAGCACCTTTATCATAGGTGCGGAGCCTCCTAAGTTCACAGAATTGACCACCGTCTCCACTGCGCACTTTGAAGCAAACTCTCCGGCTTTATGACCACCCATTCCGTCTGCAACGATAAAAAGATTCGGCAATGGTCCTATAGCGACCTCCGACGAAAATACATAGTCCTGATTCTGATTCCGCTGTCTTCCGACATCCGTAACTGCATACGAAACTAATTTCATGATACTGCGGATACTCCCCAATTTGACATGGGCCTAAGCTTCACCGGAATTATCGACAATGTTCCTTTTTCGGCGCAACTGACCACAGGCACCATCGATATCCCTGCCCATTTCCCTTCTAATAGTAGCATTTATTCCTTTTTTTTCAAGCATATTTTGAAATTTAAGAACATGTGTTCTATCTGGTGCTGACAATCCCCGCTCTGTTACAGGGTTTACGGGAATAAGATTAACATGGCACTTATGGGAAAAAGCAAGACCAGCCAAAGCCTTTGCATCATCCTCCGTGTCATTTACCCCTGCAATAAGTGCATACTCAAAGCTTACCCTGCGGCCTGTTGTTTCAAAGAAAACATCCACAGCCTCCATTAATTCTTCTATGGAATACTTATTTGCAACGGGCATTATCTTTCTTCGCTTCTCATCCGTAACAGCATGCAGGGATATGGCAAGCGTCACCTGAAGCTTCTCCCCTGCAAATCTTTTTATCTCCGGCACCAGGCCGCAGCTTGAAACGGTAATATTTCTGCCGCTTATATTAAGGCCTCTCTCATCTGTGATCATTCGGATAAACTTTACCACTTCATTATAATTATCCATGGGTTCGCCTATGCCCATTATGACTATATTGTCTACCCTGCTGCCGGTATCCCGCTCTATGGAATAAATCTGCTCTAACATTTCGGCAGCGCTTAGTCCTCTTACAAGTCCCCCCAGGGTAGAGGCGCAGAATTTACATCCCATGCGGCATCCCACCTGGGATGAAATGCACACGCTCACCCCGTGCTTATATACCATACGGACTGACTCCACGCAGTTTCCATCAGGCAGCCTGAAAAGATATTTTGCAGTATCATCCAGCTTCGATACCTGCTTTTCCTCCTGTTCAAGAACGGTATATGAATACTCTTCTTTAAGCTTTTCACGGAGCTTTAAAGAAATATTTGTCATATCGTTGGCGGAACATACAAGGCTTTTATGCATCCACGAAAAAATCTGTGCAGCACGGAAGGGCTTTTCCCCCATCAGCGACAGTTCGGATTTCAGTTCTTCAAAATTAAGTTCTTTTAAGTCTTTTTTCATAAATTCATATCAGATTCTCAGAGATTATTCTGCGAAACGGTTACGGAACGGGGGATTTTCACACCCTCACAAACCTGGCAATAAAGAAACCATCCATAAGCGGCATACCTTCGGGAAAGCCGGTAAACAGTGTTGTATAGCCGTCATCTGCGGTATCACACTGAAGGCATTCCGGCAGGTATGGTGCTATGCTGTCGGCACGGAATTCATCATGTGCATCAAGGAAAGCAGCGCGGTTATCCTCGTTTTCCTCCTTAGTGATTGTGCAGGTAGAATAAAGAAGACTTCCACCGGGCTTAACATAGGCTGCTGCCACATCAAGTATTCTTTTCTGAAGCTTTGCAAGCTCCTTTATATCTTCTTTTTTAAGTCTGTATTTGATGTCGGGCTTCCTGCCTATGACACCGAGTCCGGAGCATGGCAGGTCACAAAGGACCACATCACACTTTCCGTACATTTCCAAGTCAGGCACCAGTGCATCCCTGACGCCTGTGCTTATATTAAAAAGACCAAGCCTTTCCGCGTTTTCCCTTATGCGCTCTGCTCTTGCCTCCGATATATCGAAGGCATATACATGTCCGTCACAGGCAAGATCCGCAGCATAGCAGCTCTTACCTCCCGGTGCGGCGCACAGGTCTAAAACCGTATCTTTCTTCTTTATCCCGGCGCAGCGTACTGCAAGCATCGATGCCGTATCCTGCATGGCAAACTTTCCTTCATTAAACCCCGGAACGCTTCTCATACCGGAGATATTTTCCAGAAAAAAAGAATGCTCATGGTAAGGATTTGCGGATACTGAAACACCGTTATCCTTTATTGTTTTTATTGCATTCTGCTCATCCTTAAATTCTCCCCTGAACCTTACAGTCACAGGTCTCGTTTCAGCACAGGCTTTACAGAATACCGCTGCCCTGTCCACGCTATAACGCCCCGACATATACTCAACTATCCATTCCGGAACCGAATACTTCACCGACAGGAAACGCTTCGGTTCATTCTTTTCATCCGGCCAGGAAATCTCATTTTTCTGCCTTGCTATGGTACGGAGCACACCGTTTACGAAACCTTTCAGTCCATGAAACCCCTTTGACTCCGCCAGCTTTACCGCCTCGTCACAGGCTGCCGCATCAGGAATAGAATCCATAAAAAGTATCTGATCGCACCCCATCCTGATTATGTTCCGGATAGCCGGCTTCATTTTCTTTGTCTTTACTTTTGAGTAGCAGTCTGCCACATAGTCAAGCAAAAGCCTCTTTTCTATGCAGTCCATTGAGAGACGCCTGATAAAGGCTTTATCCGAGACAGGGAGATAGTCGTATTTATCCAGTGCTGCCTTTATCACATCCCCCTGCAGGAATTCCTTCTTTTCATTTTCCTCAACGCAAAGAAGGATCTCAAGAACAATCTTTCTGCTCTCTGAGACCTTTCCTGCATTATTAGTCTTTTTATTATGTGAAATACTTTTTGCCATTGTATCAGCGACGCCTGCCCTTAATGCTCATAAGCCTTAAAAGCTGTACTACAGCGATCGCAGCCGAAGCAAGATATGTCATTCCTGCAGCCTTGAGTACCTTTATGCAATATGGCTTTTCTTCCGGTATAAGAATATTGTACTGCTGCGTAAGCTTAACTGCCCTTGCAGATGCGTCAAATTCCACCGGCAGCGTCACAAGCTGAAAAAAAACAGCCGCAGCAAAAAGCCCTATCCCCACATCTATCAGGAAATCAAACTGACCTATGATCAGTCCGATAACAACCAGGGGATATCCAAGCTTGGAGCCTATATTTGCTACCGGAAGGATAGCCGTCCTTATGCTTAAGGGAACGTATCCCTCCTCATGCTGCAGTACATGTCCGCACTCATGGGCTGCCACTCCGAGAGCCGCTACGGATGTACTTCCGTATACGCTTTCTGAAAGACACACTTCCCTGCTATTTGGGTTGTAATGATCTGTAAGCTCCCCAGGAACCTGTCGTATAGTTACATCGCCAATCCCCGCATATCTGAGCATGGCTGCCGCGCAGTCGGCTCCTGTCATTCCGGATCTGCTTTGCATTTTCTGATATTTTCTGAATGTAGATTTTACGCTGGAAGACGCTATAAGGGATATAACCGTAACCACCATAAGCACTATGAAAAGCACAAATGTCACGGGATCCTCCCCCAGATAACGGTCATAGCCGTAACCATTATAATAACCCGAGTATAACAGCATATCCGATACCTCCATTCCTTCATCCCAAACGCGTACCGTTTTTCAATACATAGCCGCGAAGGAAACTGCCTGCATCCATTCGTTTCTTGCCTTCAAGCTGGAGTTCCTTTATCTCAAGGGTGCCTTCCCCGCATTTTACAAACATGCTCGAATCTGCAATAGTGACCTCGCCGGGGGCGCCTCCTTTAGCATCCGCTTCGTCCACAATATCAACTCGCCATATCTTAAGATTCTTTCCGTCGAGGAATGTAAAAGTTCCGGGCCAGGGTGCACAGCCTCTTACAAGATTCTTTATCGTTGCAGCACCTTTTGACCAGTCAATCTGCCCATCGCTTTTTTTAAGCATGGGCACATGGGTGCTTTCTGCCTCGTTCTGCGGTATAGGCTTAAGAGTGCCGTTTTCTATGAGGGGAAGAACCTCTACTATAAGCTCTGCTCCTATGGCAGCCAGCCTGTCGAAAAGCTCTCCACCTGTCTCTTCATCACCGATAGCGGTCCTTCGACACATAAGGATATCACCGGTATCAATGCCCTCATCCATCTGCATTATGGTGACTCCGGTCTCTTTCTCGCCGTCTATTATCGCTCTCTGTATGGGTGCAGCGCCCCTGTATTTCGGAAGGATCGATGCATGGATGTTTACACAGCCGTACTTAGGATACTCCAGTATCTCCTTCGTAAGGATCTGTCCGAAAGCCGCCACCACATATATATCTGCCGGGTACTTCTTAAGCTCGGCTACCGCTTCCGGCCGCCTTATCCTTTCCGGCTGAAACACATTCAGTCCATGCGCCAGCGCACACTCCTTGACAGGACATGCAACAAGCTTATCACTCCTGCCCTTCGGCTTATCCGGCTGTGTCACCACACAGGTCACCTCATGACCTGCCTTTATTATGTTCTCTAGCGCCCCCACCGCAAAGTCAGGGGTCCCCATAAATACGATCTTCATTTTTACCTACTCCTCATCATCGGATGAGGTATCCAAAAGCTCACCCTCTACAAGCTCGACATAAAGCTTCCCATCAAGGTGGTCAAGCTCATGGCATATCGCCCTTGCAAGAAGCTCTGTTCCTTCTACTTCTATTTCTTTCATATCACGGTTAAGTGCCCGGCATACAACATGCATCGGCCTTGTGACTGTCCCTGTCTTGCCGGGGACAGAAAGGCATCCTTCATACCCGGTCTGCTCGCCATCCTTTTCAGTAATGACAGGATTTATCAGACATAAGGGCTCACTCTCCTCTCCGCCGACATCAATCACCACGATACGCTTCAGTACTCCCACCTGGGGTGCAGCCAGACCTACGCCATTCGCATCATACATAGTCTCAAACATGTCATCGATAAGCTCTGCGATATGGGGTGTCATCTCCTTAACAGGTCTGCACTCCTTTGTGAGAACATCATCTCCCATCTCTCTTATCTGTCTTACTGCCATAATCCCTCCTTCTGCCGCCTTATGCTTTTCAAAAAGCCGCTTTCCTTAAAACATGCCTACAGGATCAAGGTCAAACTGCATTGAAACATCCGGATCCCCCGGCGTAGCAAAATGCTATTCCTGAGCCTCTTCTGCC
>CAMOJK010000010.1 GCA_946616835.1 uncultured Lachnospiraceae bacterium | reverse complement strand
TTTTCATGAATACACTAACCCTGTTTTCAACATTTCGTCAAAGATCTTTCACAGAACTTCAGTATAGGCCATACATCATAGTTGATTTACTAACTAAAACTTCCCCCGCGTGTAGTCTTGTCTGACGGTGTTTTAGGTGAGCATGGCGAACGGCACTGCCGTAAGATGCGCTACCGGTGTGAGAAAGTTAGCGGTACATTATGGTATAATATCAACGAAAACAATATCCCGGGAGGAGCATCATGGAAAATGTAATTACCAAAGAAAAAGCAATAGACATTATGAGTAGGATAGACCACACCCAGTTAAAAGCCTTTGCTACATGGGAAGATATAAAGTCCCTCTGCGATGAAGCTGTTTTATACAAGACGGCTTCCGTCTGCATACCACCCGGTTATGTAAAAAAAGTTAAGGAAGCTTACGCTGATACGCTGAAAATCTGCACGGTCATCGGATTTCCTCTGGGATATTCAACAGGTGCGGTTAAACTGTTCGAAACAGAAAATGCCCTCATGCAGGGAGCTGATGAAATCGATATGGTGATCAATGTCACTGATGTAAAAAACGGTGACTTCGATGCAGTAAGTAATGAGATCAGTGCTATGAGGAAAGTAACTGCAAATAAAATACTCAAGGTCATTGTGGAAACCTGCTATCTGAATGAAAAGGAAAAGACAGAACTTTGCCATATAGTGACGGACACAGGTGCAGACTATATCAAAACCTCCACCGGATTCGGTACTGCCGGAGCAGTCATTGATGATATAAAGCTTTTTAAGGAAAATATCGGTCCTGATGTGAAGATAAAGGCAGCCGGCGGGATCCGCACCATTGAAGATGCCGTGGCTATGGTTGATTCCGGTGCAGACAGGATTGGATCTTCTGCCGTAGCTCCGCTTTTGTGGGAGATTTACTGCTTATGAAAGCTGAGGAGACTAACATATTTGAAAGATATGATGCGCTGTTAAGAGAGTGTCCGGATCATGTGATCCTAAGTGAAGGTCCGGCAGAAACCGATATGACAGTACAGGAATTGGACCGCAGTTCCGCAAAGGTTTACAGGTATCTTAAGAACAAGGGATTCGGCAAAGAGGATATGATATGCATACTCCTTCCCAGAGGAGTTGCTATTGCTGTAGCTCTTTGGGGTATTTGGAAAACAGGTGCTGCGGCGGTGATCATCGAGGATCATGATCCTGTTGAAAGGATCGAATATATTGAAAAAGACTGCAACTGTGCTTTTGTCCTTGATGAAAAGGCATGGAAGGAGATACGGTGCTGTGAACCGCTTGAAGGACATGAACCTTTGGATCCTCATGCAGCGGCATTTGCGGTATATACATCAGGGACCAGCGGAAATCCGAAAGGTGTTTTGCATGAATACGGCAGGATACCGATCACATTTGCATCATACCGTTGGAATGGCGTTTCCATAAGTAAGAGGAGCGACATTATTTTATTGTACTTCCCGATGAACTTTGTAGCTTCGATCATGTTTATGATCATTAGCCTCATGATAGGGACGAAGCTTTTGATTGCTCCTTATTCTGTGTCAAAAGATCCACTGAAAATAATGAGGTTTTTAGTGGAGAACAAAGTAACTCTGGCATTTTTCCCACCATCGCTGTTCAGGATACAAAAAGACTTCGGTCCTTACCTTAAAAAGGTCATTCTTTCTTCTGAACCGGCACATGGTATCTGGAAGGATCCTTCCGAAATGACAGTGTTTAATGGATATTGCAGCAGCGAGACGGCCTGCGGGTTATTGGTATCTGTGCTGGATAAGCCTAATGACACAGCACCTGTCGGACTGCCTCAGTATGATGTCGGTGTATATCTTTTGGATGAAGATGGCAATCCGGTCGAAAAAGGCGAGGCAGGTGAGCTTTGTTTTGATGCTCCGTTTACGAGGGGGTATATCAATCAGACTGAAGAGAATTTTATAAACGGTGTTTTCCACAGTGGAGATCTTGCCAGACAAATGAGTGATGGGCAGTATCAGATAATTGGAAGGATCAGCGATACAATAAAGATCAATGGTAAAAGAGTTGAACCGACGGAAGTCGAAGAGGCTATTAAGCGTGTTACGGATCTTGAATGGACAGCGGTCAGAAGTTTTAATGACAAAAATGGAATGCATCTTTGCGCATATCATCTGGGGAATGTTGAAATCGGAATAGCTGAGCTGCGTGAGAAACTTGGCAGGATTCTTCCCTATTACATGCTGCCTTCATATTTTATAAAGGTTGATTCGATCCCGCGTCTGCATAACGGTAAGATGAACAGAAATGCACTTCCCAAACCTTCTGTTACTGACTGCATGAAAGAGTATGCTCCGCCAACCAATGAGACAGAGAAGATAATATGCGATGCAATGCAGAAAGTGCTGAGGATAAAGAAAGTTGGGATAAATGATGATTTCTTCCTTCTTGGAGGAGATTCATTATCTTCAATGAAGTTGATCGTTGAGACCGGATTAAGCGGGCTTACCTTTGAAGACATCTATTTTGGATGTACTGTTTCGGGCATTGTCAGACATTATTTGAACAAAACCTGCCGGACACATGAGTCTCCTGCACAGGTCAATTCAGAATCTATGTCAAGGCCTCATCAATTGACTGTGGAGCAGCAGTATATATTGAACTATGAGCTGTATACGCCTGATACTGTTATGTATAACAATCCGGGCCTGTGCAGATTTAATGATGTTGATGCCAAAGACCTTGCAGCAGCAATTAATAAAACCATACTAAATCACTCTGCTCTCATGACCATATTCTATTATGAGAACGGAGAGTATAAGCAAAGGTATGCTCCCGAGTTGTTCCGGGAAATCATTGTGGAGAAGGTTTCAGACGAAGAACTTGAGAACATTCGCAGGAATCTGGTGCAGCCATTCGGTGAGGTCACTGACTGCCTGCTATGGAGGAGCAGGGTTTTCAGTGCTCCGTCCGGGAATTACATATTCTTTGATGTTCACCATTTGATTTTTGATGGTACGTCTTACTGGCTGTTTATGAGTAATCTGCAAAAGTGTCTGTCTGGTAAGGAGCCTGAGCCTGATTACTATTATTATGTTATTGCACAGCGTGAGAAAGAGCTGAACAGTTCATTATATGATGAGGCAAAGTCATATTTTGAAAAACATTATACAGGGACGAAATGGATCCGTAATCTTCCGTATGATTTTGCTTATGACGAAAATCGTGCAAGTGATATAGATATTGACCTGCATTTTACCGATGATGATTATATGGCATTTGAAGCTGCTACCGGGATAGGAAGGAACGGTTTGTTCCTTATGGCCGGACTTCTCGCACTAAGTGCCGTAACTAACACTGACGATGTCATGATCACCTGGATCTACAACGGAAGAAAAGACCTCAATTCCATGAACAGTATTGGCATGTTGTTCTACACTTTGCCGCTGGCACTTTCAGTCACAGATGATCTTACGATGAAAGAAATGCTGACCGATATAAAAGAACAGTTGAATAATTCCATAAAATACAATTCCTGCTCATTTGTCAGTTCAACTTATGTGTCTCCGGTGAAGGATGACTGTATTTGTTTCATGCTTCAGGATGATGTAAGGGCTCTCTCGGAGGGTTGGCAGCATCAGTTCGACGAGATAGAGCTTGAGATAAAAAACAGGGCATCTCAGACGTCTCTTGATGTTGAGATTACGACAAGAGGAGATGAACCCGGTCTTTATCTTGACTATGCAGACAGTTTATATAAGCCGGAAACAATTGAACAATATGGCGCTTTGATCAGAACTATTGCGGGGAAACTCATAAATTACAGGGATTGTCCGGATATTTGTGTTAAGGAGGTCACTAATATATGAGAAAACGTGGATTCTGCGAGATTAAATTCCGATCCATGTTGTTGTCCGGTACTTTTACGATGGCGATAATCTATGTGATGCTGTTATGTGACAGCATTATCGCAGGATTGTTTATCGGCGAAAACGGTGTTGCTGCAATAAATGCGATAACGCCGGTTACCGGAATAACAACGTTCTTTGCTAATATTACCTCGATAGGTACAGGTATCCTATACAGCAGATCCATCGGAGCAATGAACAAGAAGCATGCTGATGAGCTGTTCGGACAGGGACTGATCCTGAATGTGGCGGTAGCGTTGTTTAGTTCTGTTATACTTTGGCTGGGGAAAGATCTGTATTTTGATATAAACGGTGTATCGGGCGAAATATATGAGCTCGCTTCGGAATACTATAAGTGGACTCCGCTTTGTGCTGTATTCACCATACTGAATTCCTATTTAGGAAATATGGTCTACACAGATGGTGATGAAACCTGTACTAACATATCATATGTTCTTCAGATAGCAGGCAACATCGCTCTTTCACTGGTACTTGTCAGATTTTTCGGAATGCAGGGAATCATTTGGGGCACAATAGCAGGCAATGTTTTCGGTCTGATACCTGTTATTGTGCATTTCTTCCGAAAATGCAATACGCTTAAGTTTACATGGCACTTATCCATCAGTGATATCCTTCAGGCAGTAAGATTCAGCGCTGTTGATGCGGTTATTTATATCTGCTGGGCTATTGCGGATTATGTCCTGATAGCGCATGTATCAGCCCGTTATGGCGAAATCGGACTTATCACTCTTGCTGTTGTTATCAGTCTTCTGGAGTTCAGCGTTGTTATGGACGGAGTCGGTCTGGCAATTCAGCCTTTGCTTGGCACGTATCTGGGCGAGGGTAACAATGTCATGATAAAACGTGTGATGAATGCGGCAAAGATGGCTGCGGTTGCTGAAGGCTTGATAGCAGGTCTGCTGATATTACTGTTGACCAGACAGTTCTGTGGTTTGTTTGGCATCAGGGAAGGAGCAGCTCTGGAACCTACTGTTGTGGCTGTCAGGATCGTATCATTCGGATTGATCTTCTGCAGTATGGTATCTCTGATGACTTCATATTATATGCTGATCGACCGGGTGGGATTAGCAGTAGGAGTAACATTAATTAAGGATGGAGTGCTTTATTCCGTGCTGCCGGTTGTGGGATCGTTTATATTGGGACAGACAGGGTTGTGGGCAGCGTTTGCGCTGTCTCCTGTACTTGCCCTTATCATTACCTCGATATACATCAGGTGGCGATATGGTAAAGCGAGCTTTCCTGGTCTGCTGGTTCCAAAGCATGCGGATATAGTTGTGTTTGACGGTGTTTTTACTCCTGAGATGTGTTCCGAGCTTTCCGAAAAGGTGCAGAATACTATGAACGAGAGGGGATACTCAAAAAAACAGTCTATGAGGGCAGCGTTGTTTACCGAAGAGATCGGTCTGACTATTATTGAAAAGAATAAAGACAGTAAAAGCCCTGTATTGGCGGAAATATCGCTGCTTTTTGATGAGGGATCTGTTCTGTTGATAGAACGCGATGCGGGAAAGGTATTTGATATTACCGATCCTGACTTAAAGATTGACGGCCTGAGTGGTTTCATCCTGAGCGGTCTGATGGAATCACACAAAGAAAAGGCATATCAGACTACTACAGGTTATAACCGCAATATGATCCGCTTCAATAAAAATGAGGAATAAAGAAGACAGGAATGCAATGTATAATCCATTGGCAGCCGGACCTTCGGAATGGATTTATGAAGAATAGGGAGGGAAAAAGTGAAATACAGCATTGATACATACAGACTATATCAGAGCGAGAAATATTTTGCACATACTGTCCGCATTCATGTCAGAATGAAGGATGAAGTCGATATAAACATACTGGATAAAGCAGTTAACGCAGCGATTAAGCGATATCCTTACTTTGCTGTCAGAGTGGCTGTTGATGAGGATGGAGGGTATATTCTCGTTCCGAACGATAAGAAGATTGTTGTGATGCCTACGGTCGAAAAACTGCCGATGATTGGAAGCAAGAGCATAAACGATCATCTGCTTTTTGTGGACTGCGCTGGAAAGGATATCTTTTTCAACATAAGCCATGCCATGTGCGGCGGAAGAGGCTTTCAGCCGTGGGTTATGACAAATGTATATGAGTATGTAAAAGAAAAATACAATGTGGAGCCCCTGGCACCGGAAATCAGAAAAACGGACAGTGACTTTCTTCCGGGTGAGACTGAGGAACCCACAATGGATATGCTGACAACGGAAGAGCCAATCTATAAAAGAAAATTTAAAAAAGCTCCGGTTCTTGGCATGGATTACCTTACGAGTGTATTTGTTCCGATAAAAAGAGATCCGAATTATATGGTCATTACCGTCAATCAGCAGGACCTTCTGAAAGTCTCGAAAATGAATGACTCTAGTGTGCTTTCTTTATTCTTCATTATGTTTGCAAGGACTTTAGACAGGGTGTTTCCCGAGAAAGACAGGGTTATTGTGGGAGAGGCGGCGCATAATCCGCGAGAGAGTGTCGGGCTTCCAAATACACATTGTGATTTTTTAAGCCATGTGTATGTGGACTATGACAGAGAAAGTTTAAAAGGTGATCTGGAAAAACTGGGAACAAGAACCAGAGGACAGATTATTCTTCAGACAGACCCGACTGTCAGCCATGCACAGGTAAAAGAACTGTTTGAACTGTATGAAGAGATCGACAAACAGCACGGCCTTAAGGCCAAAAGGAAGTATATGGAAAAACACAGCCTTGCCACCGGAAAGGATGCACAGCATGGAAGCTTTGTTGCCAATTATACGGGGCTGATGGATTGGGGTGAACTGGCGGATTATGTTGAGTTTTTTGTTTTTGTTATCGAAGGCCATTTTACGATAGAGATTACCGCCATGGCAGATAAGATTTATGTCGGCTTCATGCAGCTTATAAAAACAGATAAGTACGTAAATCTCTTCCGGGAAGAACTTGAGAAGGTTGGTATTCCGTCTACGATTGAGGGTCCGTTTCCCAAGAGACTGCCAAAGCATGAAATACCTGTGAAATAAAGTTCGCGGCCGCATTGCGGCAGGGATGTATTTTTTGACAGTACAAAGTGTTAAAATAAAACGCATTTGGGTTGAAGAAAGTTAAGTAAATGAGAGTGATCAAAACCATAAGCTTTGCACCTATGGAAGGAATTACCGGTCCTACATACCGGAGGGTTCATCGTGAATTCTTCGGTGGCGTGGACCGGTATTATTCGCCTTTCCTGGCTGCAAATAAAAATCATAAATTCAAGCACAGGGAGACCAGGGAGTTTCTTCCCTATGATCCATGCCTTGTTCCACAGGTGCTGACCGGAAAAGCAGAGGATTTCGTATGGGCGGCAAAAACAATAGCGGATGCCGGTTACGAGGAAGTCAATCTTAATCTCGGTTGTCCGGCTTCAACTGTGGTGACCAAGAAAAAGGGATCCGGACTCTTAGCGGATACCTATGCTCTGGAGTGTTTTCTGGATGGGATTTTTTCCGCCACTGACCTTCCGAAGATTTCCGTTAAAACAAGAATAGGGTTTAACAGCCCTGATGAAGCTGAGTACCTGGGAGAACTCTATGCGAATTACCCTTTCTGTGAAGTGGTCATTCATCCAAGGGTGCGGCAGGATTTTTATTCCGGAGTCCCTGATCTTGATGCATTCCGGATAATGAAAGGTAAGCTGTCGTGTCCGGTGTGTTATAACGGAGACATCAGAACTCCGGAAGATGCATTCAGGATATGTGATATGTTTTCCGATGTGCAGCACATAATGATAGGAAGAGGGCTAGTGTCTAATCCGGCACTGGCGAAGGAAATAAGAAGACAGTCAGTCGATGTTGAATCCGTAGATTCAGAGAAAGTTGATGTTATTTCGGACCCGACTCGTCCTGACAATGAGTTAATGCGTGAATTTGTTGATACACTTTGGCGGGAGTACAGCGAAATTTTCTCAGGTGAGCGCGATGTTTTATTCAAGATGAAGGAACTGTGGTTTCATATGGGCAGCATGTACCCGGAGTACTCAAAGCAGCTTGACGCCATAAAGAAATGCAGGCACGCCGATGAGTATCATGAGCAGGTGAGGAAGATACTGGATCGGTAGCAGGATAACGGCTGACTTGAATTTTATATGATAAAATATATAAGGTTGTAAGAATGCAATGAAGATGGCGGCAGCCGGTTCGGAGGTTAGTTTTGGGAGAGAATAAAAAGAATAAAGATCCCCTTGCATGGGAGGAAATAAGCACGGAGCATATTATACAGGACGAGTGGATAGATTTCCGCAGATCTGCATACAGATTTCCGGATGGAAGTGTATTTGAGCCTTATTACAGCTATAGCAGAAAGGATTATGTGGTGATAGTGGCTTCAGATACGGAAGGTAATTATCTGTGTGTGCGTCAGTATCGACAGGGAATAGAGAAAGTGACCACGGAGTTCCCGGCAGGGGGAATAGAACGCACGGACGGAAAAGAGTATGGGAGATCGGGAGATATTTCAGCCGAGGAATCGCTGGCTGCCGCCAAAAGGGAGCTGCGTGAAGAGACCGGCTACGAATCAGATGAATGGCGGCACTTGCTTAAGGTTCCTTCCAATGCGACCATAGCGGATAATTATGCACATCTATTCGTGGCAAGAAACTGCCGTAAGGTTTCCGGCCAGGATCTGGATGATACGGAGTTCCTGAATGTGATAAAGCTTTCCGCACAGGAAATAGAAACTCTTATCGCTGAAGAAAAGTTCCAGCAGGCAGTACATATCGCAGCCTGGCTGTTAGCGCTGCGGAGATAGCAGCGTCACAGACGGCTTTCTACAATCCGTGCTTTACAGAAATGATAAAGAATGCTATATTTGGGATATCATTTCTGGAAATTTCTGAGGCAGTTCGCCGCATTTTTCCAAGAAATTACAGTTGAAACAGAAGATTTATAAAAGCTATAATGAAAGGAGAATTGCATGCGCGAAAAAGTTAATGAGAATCATAAGGACAGATTGTTTACTTTTATTTTCGGAAGGGAGGAAAATAAAAAGTGGACGCTGTCGCTGTACAATGCTATTAATGGTACGGAGTATACTGACGAAAGTGATATCGAAATTACAACTATGTCAGATACGGTGTACATGGGAATGAAGAATGATGTATCCTGTATTGTATCAAATATGCTGAGCCTTTATGAGCAGCAGAGTACATATAATCCGAATATGCCCTTGCGGCAGCTAATGTACCTGGGCAGGCAGTATGATAGATATGTTAAGGGTACAGGCAAGAATATTTACAGTGGCAAACAGCTTCAACTGCCGGTACCAAAGCTTGTAACATTCTATAATGGCCCCAAAGATATTGGGGACAGGATACTGAAACTTAGTGACTCATTTCCAGAGAGGGCAGATGAATCAGATGTGCAGGTAAGTGTGAGGCTGATCAACATCAATCCGGGTAAGAATGATAAACTGCTTGGCTCGTGTGAAATACTTAATGAGTATTCGTGGTTTGTAGAAACTGTTAGACAACACAAAGCCAAGGATATGACATTGGAGGAAGCAATAGATAAAACAATTGACGAGATTCCAAAGGACTTTCAGATAAGAAGTTTTCTGATAAAGAACCGTGCGGAGGTGAAAAATATGTGCCTGACAGAATACAACGAAGCCGAAACTATGCAGATGTTTAAGGAAGAGGGCAGAGAAGAAGGAATAAAAGAGGGTATAAAAGAAGGCAGAGATGCTTTAGCTAATGCGATTCAAGATCTTCGAAATGGGGTGTCCATGTATGAGATGGAAAAAAAGTACACCTATGAAACGATTGAGCTTGCACAGAAAATAGGCTGATATAAGGAGTAGCAATTAGATTCCGAATCAATTGTGATATTCACACTGCACTTGTCAATCAGCCTTCAGTTTGCTGTACCTTATCGTATCCCCTTCCTCGCGTCGTTCATATCCGTTCCGTTCGAAGCATTTCTGTGATGCGGCGTTATCTTTTTCAACAAGTGCAGAAAGAACCGATACCCGTTTATCGACGGATGCATCTAAAAGCCTGATCATCTCAGTACCATAGCCTTTGCCCCTGTGAGTGGGGTTTATCATGTAGCTTATGGTGCCGGTATTATCATTTATATCTACCCGGATGTGTCCCAGTTTTTTTTCACCGTCAGTAAGGATAAAGAGCTCACAGTTTTCGTCGGCAAGTTTCCCTTCAAACCATTTCAGATGCGAGTCTGTGTCAATCTCTTCCTTATTAAAGGATGCGGCTCTGGTCTGCGGATCATTCCGCCATGCAAGGATATCCATGGCATCATCAATTGTAGCTTTCCTTAGATACATATTTTCACTCCGATAATCTGATCATTCTCCTCCGCTGCCATCAGTGCCAGCTTTATGCAGCCCATTATGCCCTGGTCATCATTGAGGCTGGCCGTAACGATGTACGTTGAAAGGTCATTCAGCTCGTCGGTTTCCAGGTAGCCGCCCAGCTGCGTTTTCACTTCATTCCGTATCATATCCATCAGCTGCAGCTGGTGCATTACACCGCCTCCCAGGATTATCCTTTGCGGGGAAAGTGTGAGAATGATGTTTACTATCGCTTGTCCTATATAGTATGCTTCAAGTCTCCATACATCTTCCCGGTCCGAAAGTTCTTTTCCCTCGGCTCCCCATCTGTCTTTAATGGCAGGACCGGATGCCATTCCCTCAAAACAGTTGTGGTGAAAGGGGCATCTGCCGGCAAAGCTGTCATCCGGATGTGCCCTAAGCAGCATATGTCCCAGCTCAGGGTGGAGCATTCCGTGGAGAAGCTTGCCATTTGAAAGTACGCCTCCGCCGATTCCTGTGCCAATGGTGATATAGACCACATCGCTAAGGCCTTTTGAAATGCCATATGTAACCTCGCCCAGCAGTGAACCGTTTACATCTGTATCAAAACCTACGGGCACATTCAGGGCCCTGCCAAGTGTTCCGGCCAGGTCACAATTCATCCAGCCGGGCTTTGGAGTGGTGGTAATGTATCCGTACTTTGGTTTGGATCTATCAAGACACAGCGGCCCGAAACTGGCAATCCCTAATGCTGATATCTTTTTTCCTCTGAAGAATCCTATTATGGAAGATATTGTTTCCTCCGGCATAAGTGTTGGGATGGAGCACCGTTCAAGGATATTTCCGTTTTCATCCCCGATGGCACAGACCATCTTGGTTCCACCTGCCTCCAATGCGCCGTACTGCATAATGCCTGCCTCCTGTCTGAAATATATACTGTAGCAGATTTAACTGCTGCTCACAGGTAAAAAATAGAACAAATTTATGCCATTCACAATATAACACAACTGAGTGTTTTTTTCATAATGAATTGCGCAGGATACTATTACTACAGCCATTAAATGTCGTCAATGATGG
The DNA here is from genome assembly GCA_946616835.1 of uncultured Lachnospiraceae bacterium. Lineage (GTDB taxonomy): Bacteria > Bacillota > Clostridia > Lachnospirales > Lachnospiraceae > NK4A136. The sequence goes on along the minus strand of CAMOJK010000010.1, from coordinate 33,520 downwards.
CGCTGTATAAATGTCGATATGCAAGGCGGAAGAAGTCGTTGATGGGATCCGTTGACGACTGATTACAACACATCAGGTCAGCAATTGCTACTTGTGAATGTTTGGCCTATAAAGTATAATTTTGTTGGCAAAATAGGCCCGTATATGCGGGATCAGTTTTTGGGAGGATAAGAAAATGGTAGAATGGAAAAACCTTGACACTCTTGAATCATTTCAGGAGTTAGGAAAGAAGGAAAAAGTAGTTTTAAAGGATGTAATGAGCGGTGACAGTGGAGCTGACCGTGTGAAGAAATACACAATGCCCATGGCAGCAGGTCTTAACTATAACTATGCTGCAAAGGCTGTAAATGACGATATAATCGATGGACTTGCAAAGCTTGCTGAGGAAGCTCAGCTAGCTGAAAAGTTTGAGGCTCTTTACAACGGTGAAGTGATCAACACAGGTGAGAAGAGACTGGTGCTTCACCAGCTTACCCGTTCACAGCTTGGCAATGATGTGGTAAAGGATGGCGTAAACAAGAGAGAATTTTATGTGGCACAGCAGAAGAAGATAGCTGACTTTGCCAATGATGTACATGCAGGCAAGATCGTAAACGGTGCCGGTGAGAAATTCACAACAGTTGTTCAGATTGGTATCGGCGGTTCAGACCTTGGTCCCCGTGCTATCTATATCGCACTTGAGAACTGGGCAAGACAGACCGGCAATTTCAATATGGAAGCAAAGTTCATCAGCAACGTAGATCCTGATGATGCTGCAGGCGTTCTTCAGGGAATAGATGTTGCTCATTCACTTTTTGTACTTGTATCAAAGTCCGGTACAACACTTGAGACACTTACAAACGAGTCTTTTGTAAAGGATGCCCTTAAGAAGGCAGGTCTTGATGCTTCCAAGCATATGGTAGCAGTTACAAGTGAGACTTCACCTCTCGCAGGAAACAGCGATTATCTGCAGGCGTTCTTCATGGATGATTTCATCGGCGGAAGATTTTCTTCTACCTCTGCAGTAGGCGGTGCAGTGCTTTCACTTGCATTCACACCTGAGGTGTTTGCAAGCTTCTTAAACGGTGCTGCTGAGGAAGATAAGCTTGCAACTAACAAGAATGTAAGAGAAAATCCTGCAATGCTTGATGCACTAATCGGTGTATATGAAAGAAACGTGCTCGGTTTCCCTTCAACAGCTCTTCTTCCTTATTCACAGGCACTCAGCCGTTTCCCTGCTCATCTTCAGCAGGCAGACATGGAGTCCAACGGTAAGAGCGTTAACCGCTTCGGTGAGTTTGTAAATTATCCTACAGGTCCTGTACTTTTCGGTGAGCCGGGAACAAACGGACAGCATTCATTCTATCAGCTGCTTCACCAGGGAACAGATATCATCCCTCTGCAGTTCATCGGTTTCAAGGACAGCCAGCTTGGTGTGGATGTAGACATCCAGGGCAGCACCAGCCAGAAGAAGCTCTGTGCAAATGTGGTTGCTCAGATAATTGCTTTTGCATGCGGCAAGGATGATGACAACAACAACAAGAAGTTTGCAGGAAACCGTCCTTCCAGCATTATCATAGGCAAGCAGCTTACACCGGAGTCAATGGGCGCACTGCTTTCACACTTTGAGAACAAGATCATGTTCCAGGGCTTCCTCTGGAATGTAAACAGCTTCGATCAGGAAGGTGTTCAGCTTGGTAAAGTGCTTGCAAAGAAGGTACTTGCTCATGAGACAGATGGAGCTCTTAAGGAGTTCAGTGATCTGTTCGAAATCTGACAGATATAAATGAGATTTTATAAGTAACTGGAAGAACTTACGTGTTCTGAAAAGTTAATGCCATGAGACATGATTACAGCCATCGGTTTTACATCCGGTGGCTGTTTTACTTGTATGTTTTTTAATATTCCGTTATGAGGGGATGCCGTATATAATTATGTTGAATGGGCTGACAGGATATTGCATACCTTGTGATGATCGGTATCGTACTCTACAGTCTATGGTGAAAGTTTTTTTTGCAAATCAGTCAAACATCTGATAAAGGGGTAATTCTTTATGGATGAAATCAAGCTTGATATCACCGGCATGGTGGAAACAGACGGTAAAAAGGTTTCACATGTAAGGTTTTCACGGGGGGAGGACTATGCTGAAGGTTATATCCCTGACTGTAAATTTACAAAGGTTAAAGGTTTTACGGATGAAGAGACAGCCCGGCTTGCGGATTACCTGAGGGAAAATCTGCCGGATCTTAAGAAAAGGGCAGCGGCTATCAATCCGCTTAATGCGCTTTGGGGGAAGAAGTAAATGTCATTGGGAATTGTTTTCAGCGGTGGCGGGACCTGTGGTGTCTATCAGCTGGGTTTTTGGAAAGCACTGAAGGAATATGGTCTTGATAAAAAGGTAACGGCAGTGAGCGGTTCGTCTGTCGGTACTCTCAATGCACTACTGTATGCTAACGGTGATCTGGAGCTGGCACTTGATATATGGACGAATCTTAAAACTGCCGACCTTTTCCGGGTACGTGAGGGTATGACGGGTATGGGTGTTTTTTCTCAGGAAGGGTATGGAGCGTTTATTGATCGACTGGAGTATAACTGGGAAAATACAAGGAAGGGCATTCCCATATATGCCTGTGTGTCTTCACTGGGAAAGAAAGGTGAAACTCTGGATACGGTAGATGTGATAAAGCGTTTAGGTGGAAAGCCTGAATACATTCTTTTAAACAGAAGAAAATTTAAGTCAATGAAAAAGGTTGCTCTGGCATCTACCGCTATTCCCTATGTATATCCCCGCAGGCTTGTTGGCAGTCAAATCTGCATAGACGGAGATTTCTCCGACAAAACACCATATAAACCTCTTATAGAACGAGGCTGTGATAAAGTGCTGGTATTGCATCTGAATACCGTCGAAGAATCTTCACACCGACAGGCAGAGTATGACGGTGTGAAGATTCCGGAAAGTGATGCTGTGTTGTATCATTTATATCCAAAAGAAACTCTTGGATTTATACTTGCCGTATCGGACGACATCATAGCTGACCGCCTGAAACGCGGCTATGAGGAGGGACGGGCGTTTTTGGAGAAATATCAAATATCCCTTTAAGTCCCGCGGCGGTGACCCTGTTTTCGATATCATCTGTATCTGTTGAATATAATCCAAGTTCTTTCATTCGCTTGAAGAAAACACCCCCTGCGAAAGTATATCTTTCATTATAGATCTGCTCCCGTACAAACTGCTTATGGGAGTAGCTTATGATATTTCCGACTGCCAGTGTATCCGGAAGGATGAGCAGCTCTTCTTTTTCTGCGTACTTTACGGTGTTGTATCCTGCCAGAGCTCCTGTCACTACAGCTTCGGTATGCCCGATAAGTGGAGCTCCCTTCTCACCGCCACAGAAAAGATTTGTCGCACCAATAACATGCATGGTATCTTCGCACGGGGCTACAGCCAGATATCTGATGGAATTACCCCTTCCGGCGCTGTAGGGATCGATATATTCCGCCTGCTCAAGTCCCGGGATTTTTCTTAGTTTATCCAGTGGATAATAGCTTGTCATTAACTTAGCTGCCCCGGTATCCAGAATGATAACATTTTCGCTGTATTCTTTGAGCGCATACTGTCTGCAGGCTTTCTGCCCCAGCTTATCGTAATTGACATCTTCTTTGGGAACAGGAAGTATGACAACCCCCTTCTCATTTAGTTCATCCCGGATATCTTCTCGAAGCGTCTTTTTTTCAATCTTGCATGCACCCGAAAAAACTCCCGGTGTTCCGTCTGAGCGCCGTCCTCTCAGATCTTTTATTCCGTATTTGGCCGTGAGGCTCACTCTCGGACCAAATGTAGGACATCTTTGGATGCACATGGAACATCCATGACCGTATTTCAGACAGTTTCCCATCGGTCCGGAAGACCCTGTGGTGTCAATAAATACGTCACCTTCAATTTTTGTGCCATCATCAAGGACGACCGCTTCCACATTATCATTTACCTTAACTATATCCATGACATGGGATTCGGTCATGAGTTCAATACCGAATTCTCCCAGCAGTTCTTTTGCGCAGGGTTCTACTTTATTTACATCGTAAAGAGAGGCATGTTCATGTCCCGGGAAGCTGACATTTACATGAACGGCACATTTATCCATGATGTCAAACAGTTCTCCGGCTCCAAGAAATTTCATCTCTTCGGCAGCAGTAAAACGGCCGTTGTTTCTAAATATGCCTCCAACATTTCCGGCACCCAGAACAAGATCGGTCTTTTCCAAAAGGACTACTTCCGCTCCGGCTTTTCTGGCACTAAGTGCTGCGGAAACACCTGACCATCCACCGCCTGTAACAATTATTCTGCTCATTTTATTCCCGGCTCCTTTCCATTTTAAATAAGGATTTTTCCGTATTCATACACATCCATTTGCTCTTTACATAAATGTACGATCTTTTGTGAGTTGATATTTCTGGTACATGCGCCGCATATCCCTTCACCACAGCACATGTGGGAATTATTGATGCAGGAAAGCGCCACATTCCTGCCTGATTTTTCTTCGACATGGTCAATCAGCTGTTTCATCACATGATCCGAAGTTCCGAAATGGATCAGCTTCACATCCTGCTTTATTGCATCATCGATGATCGCATACATTTGTGATGAAATCCTGCCGCCCGGATCCATAATTGATATTTCTTCAATGTCCAATTCATACAGGTCTTTCGCTGCCCGAAGCAGTGTTTTGCTGAATGTTCCCTGATCCAGATAGATTTTTACATCATTATTATTCTTTATCATCTGCGAAATTGGATAGAGAGAAGGAAATAGTCCGATCCCGCGGCATATGACAAGGGATTTGCTATTATGAAGTGATGATAAAGCCTTCAGTCCCTGAATGCCGTTGAGATACGGTCCGCGGAGAAAAACGGTATCACCCTTTTTCAGGTTTTTAAAGCATTTGGTTTTGATTCCCTGAAGCTGTATCATTAATTCTATGGAATCGAGGTCGATCTCTTCATACAAGACTGAAATGGGAACATCGTAGAATGTATTCTCAAGCACTCTGATAAACACAAAGGATCCAAGCTGAGTGAAACTGCGGATCTCTCCATCAGGGATATTCAGTCTGATAAGCTTGATGGTGTCATCAAATACTGTCTCATATGTCACTGTGCATTTCATCATGTGATGCTGGTCTCTTGCCTTGCCGCCATTATTATACAGTTCCTGCATCACACAAAATCCTGAAGTATCGGAACAGTCGCAAAAATCTTCCCCTCTGCACATGGAGCATACAATACAGTGACCGCTCTCTGCCAGAACACAGGGGCAGGTATCTGATGCGTAGTTGGAGCATTTGGTATAGATTCTCATGTTTTCTCCTTTTCATTGCGGACACTTTCTTTACGGAAATATAACATATTATCCGATCTGTTTATGTGACCGATTCATACCTCAATCATAAGATTATTCAGTTTAAAGCCGGTAGTATATTTGACATTCTTCGACATCTTCATCAGCAGTTTAATACCGATACCGTCTGCCGTACCCCCGGGAACTTCTTTCATGGTTTCATAATAATGTACCGGATCAAAAAGCACACAGTTATCCTTGATGCAAAGTGTGGTCTTATCATTTAATAGGAGAAGCTTTATAACAATAGAATTGCTGCGCTTTTTATCAAATCCATGGATAATGATATTTTTACATATTTCTTCAGTGAACAGACTGATAAGATAGCTCTTTTTATTATCTAATCCATTCTCACGGCAATAGTTGTGTATATGCTCGGATACATTGATGCATTCTTTAAGATCGTTTACCGTGAAGGATATGATCTTGTAATCCTCGGATTCAAATCTTTTAAATGAGAAGAAGATTATGTATATGGTGTTTACTATGGCGGCTACCAGATAACAGCCGGTAAATGAAAGGAACAAACTGTCTGTCCCGATTGTATTGATAAGAACGATGGTCAAAGCACACACGATCGGAACATTGTATAAAAAGTTTGTAACCGCAACATATGTTCCGTTTCCGATTCCCTGGATATATTTTTTTTCGATGCATGATATGATGTCCGGTACAAGATAAAAGGCTGCCAGGACTAAAGCTCTGGCAGATTGAGGAGCGAAAGCCATATCGTTTTCTTCTAAAAAGATCTTTGCTAACGGCATAGAGAAGTATGCGGTTAAAGCTCCTGCTGCAAACATCATGATCGTGCCGGATATAATTGAAATCTTGAGTAAAGAAGCTGCTCCTTTTTTATCTTTTTCGCCATACAATATTCCGCTCATAACGAGTACAGAATCGCCATGTCCTCCTATCAGCACATCTGCAAATGTTCCAAAATTAGTAAATACCAGCATCGGTACGAGTACATCCTTGCCGAAGGTATTAAGAATAAGAATATTCATAAATGTTGTACGGATCACAAGACTGCCATAATATGCCAGAGAAGGAAAGCCGTTCTTCAGGATTTGGCGTAGATATAGCCCGTTGAAATTCTTTATACTGATATTAAAAAGTGAGGACCTTTTGATAAAGAAAAGACCTAATAACAAACAGCCTGTAATGTTGGAGGCAGAAGTGGCAAATGCCATACCTGCAACGCCTTTTTTAAAGATGAATATATTGGCTAAATCTCCTAATGCGTTGACGGCAAAAACACAGAGAGAACCTATAATTACAAGCTTCTTTCTGCCTTCAAGCTGCATAAGGCACATGAAGATATCCAGGAGAATTGCCGGTGCTATGCCTATGGAGTAGGTGCGGATATAACCGGATACCTGGTCTGTTAGAGAACCGCTCCCCAGTATAAAGGCAATTTTCTCAGAAAGTATAAAACAGAGTAACGAAAATATAAGAGAACAAAATGCACTTAAGAACAATGTAGTACTTACAATGCAGTTGGAGACTTTGAAATCTCCTTTTCCAATTGAGTGAGAGGTTGATACCTGTGCACCCTTTGATAATACACAGCTTATTGCCAGCAAAAAGGAGTTCATAGGGAGAAAAAGAGCATATACTTTAAGAGCCTCTGCACCCAGTGATTTTCCGGTAATAATTGTATCTACCAGCTGATTGCAGGGTTGAATCATATTGATCAGAATGTTGACCGTGACAAGCTGAAAATACAGATCGTATAGTATTTGGAATTTTTTATTTTTCTTTTTCACAAACATAAATATATTCCAAACTCCATGTTTACTGCAAAACAACTTCACATCCGATTCTGCTCAGTCGTTTCGCAATATGCGGCGGTATAATCCTGCTTGCAGAAATATATTATATCAGAAAAATCTGTTTTTTCGAGAGCTAATAGAGACAGTTTGCTCATATATAAATAGCCATAATCGATTATGAGTGCTATAATACACATCGGGTGTGGAGGTAATATTATGGAAGAACGGAAAAAGTGCTCTAGTTGTTATTATGCACAGAATGGTGTATGTTTAAACGGAGATTCATCTAAGTATGGTAAGCTGCTTATCTTTATATTCAAGCCGTGTGAACACTATTCAACACAGCCTGAAGAGCATAATCAGGAAGAAACTGCTGATTAGATGCATGTCCGGATGCTGTTAGCTTTCATATGATGAAGCAAGATATTTGACCGCCTCGTGCAAAATAGAGTAGAATATGAGTTGTGCCGGCAACGGCTTGTAAGACTGTGCGAGGTGGATTTGTGAAGATTGTGATACTTGAAAGAAACAGCGTGGGACCGGATGTTTCTGTAGATTCGATAGGTGAGTTCGGTGAAGTAACGGCATATACTGACACTACAGCTGAAACGGTGTCAGAGCGCATTACGGATGCGGATATAGTGATAGCCAACAAGATGCCGCTTAATGAATCTACTCTATCCGGTGCAGATAATGTAAAACTTATCTGTGAATTTGCCACAGGATACGACAATATAGATATAGAGTATTGCAAAAGGCGGGGCATTGCCGTTTGCAATGTCAGCGGATATTCGACGGAGGCGGTGGTTCAGCATACTTTCGCCTTGTTTTTCTATCTTTCGGAGAATCTTCCTTATTATGATGAATATGTAAAAAGCGGTGCATACGCGGCGCAGCCTATGTTTACACATTATGACAGGCATTTTACAGAACTGTCCGGTAAGACCTGGGGTATTGCCGGTATGGGAAGTATCGGCTCACGGGTAGCGGAGGTGGCTTCTGCATTCGGTGCTCATGTCATTCATTATTCAACCTCAGGTTCAAAGAGTGATAAGTACGAACAGGTAAGCTTTGATGAGCTGCTTTCTCGTTCGGATGTGATATCGCTCCATTGTCCCTTAAATGATAAAACAAAATATCTGATTAATTCCGAAGCGTTAAGCAAAATGAAGAAAACGGCCATACTTATAAATGTAGCCAGAGGCAAAGTGGTAAACAATGCTGATCTGGCGCAGGCGCTTAAAAATGGCTCCATAGCGGCAGCCGGGCTGGATGTTATAGAACAGGAACCCATCGCAAAAGACAATCCCCTGATGGAGATACAGGATTCAAGCCGCTTGTTAATTACTCCGCATATGGCCTGGGCGAGTACAGAAGCCCGCAACAGATGCGTAAGTGAATGTGTCGAGAATATACGAAGCTACATAAAGGGTGAGTCCAGGAATCGCATAGTATAGAACTGCTATCTTTTGCTTTGAAAAAGTGTATCCGATGGCGTGTGCTGTAATGGGTAACGGAATAACAACCACTGAAAAAAAAGAAATAACCTCTAAGCGTTTTGATAAACGCCGGGCAAAGTATCTGGGAATCGTCCGCTCAGCCTCAGTTCTGGCGGTACTTTTTCTTCAGGTGTTTTTTATAGCGGCGCTGACATACTGGCTGAGAACGGACGCCCTAAAGATTTATTTTGTGGTTGAAATACTGTCGGTAATAGTTGCCTTTGCACTGGTAAACCATGATGCGTATAACAGGATATTTTGGATAGTTATCCTGCTGGTGCTTCCGGGATTTGGATTTATACTGTATTTCTTTTGGGGAAGCGCCAGAAAAGATTTTCTGGTAAATTCAAGGCTCAGGGAACGTGAAAGGGAAGCTCACGCCAGGCTTCCAAAGAACAGATGGCAGCTTGAAGAGCTGGCCCAGGTGCATCCTAATAAGATACAGATATCAAGGTATATAGCAGGAGACGGTTTTCCTGTATACCAGAATACGAAGCAGAAATATTATCCTATTGGCACAAGTGAGCTGAAAGACGATTTCGTAAATGACCTTAAGCGGGCAGAGCACAGCATCTTTATGGAATTTTTTATCGTCTATGACGGTGAATGGTGGCAGGAAGTTGAAGAGGCGTTGATAGAAAAGGCTCACCAGAATGTAGATGTACGCATAATGGTTGATGATTTCGGCAGTATCTTTATGGATACCATAGGTATGCGGAAGAAACTCCGGGCTGAGGGCGTGAAGTTTGAATCCTTCAAGCCTATACATAAGCGAATTTCTTCCATTAACTTTAATTACCGTAATCACCAGAAGATCATGGTGGTGGACGGGACTATCGGATATACCGGAGGATGCAATCTTGCTGATGAATATGTGAACCTGATCCGTCGCTTTGGGGGATCTGAGTGGAAGGACAGTATGATCCGCCTGGAGGGCGAGGCTGTCTGGTCGCTTACGAATATTTTCCTTATGATGTGGGAAGACTGTTCGCGGACCATAGAACTGCATCCGGAAAATTTTAAGCCCAGATGGGAAGTGTTTGATGAAGGCTTCGTGCAGCCGTTTTCGGGAGGACCCCACAAGTCGCCCTACAATACAGTAGAGGGTGCTTACCTCAGAATGATCTCAAAGGCAAGGGATTATGTGTATATCACTACTCCATACCTTGTGCTGGACAGCAGGATGACAGATTATCTCATAGATGCTGCCAAGAGCGGAGTGGATGTGCGTATCATCACGCCGCACATTTATGACAAATGGTATGTATATATGGTAACCGTATCCAACTACGGAAAGCTTTTGCAGAACGGCGTGAGGATATATGAATACCAGCCGGGCTTCATACATGAGAAGGATATAGTTGCTGATGATGAGTGTGCCATATGCGGTACCATAAATATGGATTTCAGAAGCATGCATACCCATCATGAAAATGGTGTGTTCCTGTCAAGGTCAGATGTTGTGGAGGAGATAAAGGACAATATACAGGCATCTTTTGAAAAGAGTAAGGAAATAGATTATCTTACATGGAAACATCGTCCGTTCTTACAGAAAGTATTGCAGGAGCTGTTTAAGATAACCAGCCCGCTTTTGTGAATTTTACATCCTGCAAAGATGCATATGGATTTTGTAAAGCAATATGCTGCCTGCAACGGATAAAAAGAAAAGAGTTTGGATGCATGCTGAAATAATGAACAAGGAGAGAGACTATGATATCGGAAAAATATAAAAAGATGTGCGGTGCTCCGTCAGTAATACGTGAGCTTTCGGTATATGCAACCGAGCGAGGTAAAGAGATAGGCTACGAAAATGTTTTTGATTACAGCCTTGGAAACCCTTCCGTACCGGTGCCCGATGAATTCAATAAAGCCATACGTGAGCTGACTGAGGAACTTACTTCTTCACAGCTTCACGGATACAGTCCAAATCCAGGAAATCCGGAAGTGCGGTCGATAGTGGCAGCTTCTCTGAAGGCGCGTTTCGGACTGACCTATGAACAGAAGCACATATTTATGACATCCGCTGCCGCATCGGCTATTGCCCATGCTGTAAGATGTGTGACGGAACCCGGCGATGAAGTTATCACATTTGCCCCCTTCTTTCCCGAATACAGACCGTATATAGAACAGACTGGTGCGGTGCTGAAAGTAGTGTCTGCAGATACTTCATCATTTCAGATAAATTTTGATGAATTTGAAAAGCTCATGAATAAGAATGTTCAGGCGGTGCTCATAAACACTCCGAACAATCCCTCCGGAGTGGTTTATTCTTCAGATACATTAAAAAAACTGGCACATATACTTGAAGATAAGCAGAAGGAATACGGACATGAGATATTTATCATTTCGGACGAACCCTACAGGGAGATAGTTTTTGAGGGCGTAGATGCACCTTACGTGTCCGGATTTTATGATAATACTCTTTCCTGCTACAGCTACTCCAAATCCCTTTCCATTCCCGGAGAGCGTATAGGCTATGTGGCTGTAAATCCCGCAGCGAAGGATGCAGACATGATAGTGCCGATGTGTGTACAGGTATCAAGAGGGATCGGCCACAACTGTCCCTCCTCCATAATACAGATGGCAGTGGCCAGATGTGTATCAATGACCAGCGACCTTTCTGTATATGAGAAAAATATGAATCTGATATATAATAAGCTGGTTGAGCTTGGCTTTGAAGTAGTTAAGCCGGGCGGAACTTTTTACATTTTCCCCAAGGCAATGGAAGAGGATGCAAAAATATTCTGTGAAAAGGCGAAGAAATATGACCTGATCCTTGTGCCCGGAGATACTTTTGGTGCCCCGGGGTACTTCAGGATGGCGTATTGCATAGATACTGAAAAGGTTGAGCGTTCACTGCCTGCGCTGGAGAGATTTGTAAAAAACGAGTACGGGGCAAAATAATAAGGAAGTTAAATAATGGAAGCATTGATCGAAATTTTAAAAGCAGTATTATTCGGAATAGTGGAGGGCATCACTGAGTGGCTGCCCATTTCCAGCACGGGACATCTGATCCTTTTGAATGAAGTGGTGAGCTTTGACCTGCCGGGGACGGCAGAGGAGCAGGCCGCATTCATGGAGTTTTATGATGTGGTTATACAGCTGGGAGCCATACTCGCCATACTCATACTCTTCTTTAAGGAAATTTGGCCCTTCGGTCTGCAGAAAAAAGACGAGATAAAGATAAAGGTTGGTGATCTTGAGGATCACTACTGGTTTATCGCAGGGGATCTGGTGATAAAGAGGGACATATTCTTTATGTGGATAAAGATAGCCGTGGCCTGTATTCCGGGACTTCTCTACGGTCTGCTTTTAGACGATTGGGTGGAAAGCATAACGGCGGATTTCAAACCCCTGATCGTAGGTATCATGCTGGTGCTTGTGGGTATTGTCTTTATAATAGTAGAAATAGTAAAAGGCAGGGAAAAACCTGTGATCCGGAATATTAGCGAGATAACCTTCATGTCCGCATTTGTGATAGGACTCTGCCAGCTGATAGCCGGGATCCTTCCGGGGACCAGCAGGTCAGGTGCCTGCATAATCGGAGCACTCCTGCTTGGAATGTCAAGAACCATCGCAGCGGAATACACTTTTTACCTTGCCATACCTACGATGTTTGGAGCCAGCCTTTTAAAGCTCGTAAAGTATCTCGGTAAGGGGCTGGATTTTAACGGCATGCAGATCGCGATAGTTTTAGTCAGCTCCGTGGTGGCCTTCGGCGTATCTCTTCTGGCTGTTAAGTTCCTCATGGGATATGTAAAGCGTCATGATTTCAAGCCTTTCGGAATATACAGGATAGTGCTTGGAATAGCGGTGATAGTAGTATATGCGCTGGGATTCGGGTGATTACCGGCGAACTTTAAAAATATAATGAATTAAAGTATAATACAGTAGTGAAATCAAGCCCGTGTCGGGGTAGATTTATATTGAAAACAGGACAGGGAAGAGGAGACAAAAGATGATCAAACTTTACGAAGGCGGAGCATACCTGGTTAACGGCGAAGAACTCGTAACTGATGAGGCGCTCTTAAAGAGCAAGACAGGAAAAGACATTTCAAAAGAAGAAGCTGCAAAGGGTACTATAGCCTATTCTATTCTGCAGGCTCACAATAAATCCGGAAATGATAAGAAACTCAATATCAAATTCGATAAGCTGACCAGCCATGACATCACTTTTGTCGGCATAATACAGACTGCAAGGGCATCGGGACTGACCAAATTCCCGATTCCGTATGTGCTTACCAACTGCCACAATTCACTCTGTGCAGTAGGTGGTACCATAAATGAGGATGACCATGTATTCGGACTTTCCTGTGCCAAGAAATACGGCGGAGTATACGTTCCTCCTCACATGGCTGTCATCCACCAGTTCGCAAGGGAAATGCTTGCAACCGGCGGCGGAATGATACTCGGATCCGACTCTCATACGAGATATGGTGCTCTGGGTACCATGGCTGTGGGCGAAGGCGGACCGGAGCTGGTTAAACAGCTTCTTTCCCAGACATATGATATAGATATGCCGGGCGTGGTAGCCGTTTATCTAAAGGGAGAGCCTGCAAAGGGCGTAGGTCCCCAGGACGTGGCAATTGCTATAATCGGTGCTGTATTCAAGAACGGCTATGTCAAGAATAAAGTAATGGAATTTGTAGGTCCCGGAGTGGCCAAATTAAGTGCTGATTTCCGTATCGGTGTGGATGTAATGACCACAGAGACCACCTGCCTTTCATCAATATGGCAGACAGATGACGAGATAAAGGATTTCTATGATATACATAAGAGGCCTGAGGACTATAAGGAGCTTAAGCCTGAAGGCGTTGCTTACTATGACGGTGTGGTTGAAGTGGATCTGTCAAAAGTAAAGCCCATGATAGCGCTTCCTTTCCATCCGTCAAATGCTTATACGATCGAAGAACTTAATGCAAATCTTGATGACATACTTGCCGAGTGTGAGGAGAGGGCAAAGGTAAGCTTCGGTGACAAGGTTGAATTTAATCTCAGGAATAAGATAAAGAACGGAAAGCTTTTGGTAGATCAGGGTATCATCGCAGGCTGTGCCGGTGGCGGATTCGAGAATATCTGTGCGGCAGCCGACATACTTGACGGAGCCAGCATAGGATCTGACGAGTTCAACTTAAGCGTATATCCTGCATCTGTTCCCATATATATGGAGCTGATCAGGAATGGTGCGGCAGCTAAGATACTTTCCACAGGTGCTATCCTTAAGACTGCATTCTGCGGTCCCTGCTTCGGTGCAGGCGATACACCTGCGAATGGAGAGCTTTCCATCCGTCACTCGACAAGAAATTTCCCCAACAGAGAGGGCTCCAAGATACAGAGCGGTCAGATTGCATCTGTTGCTCTTATGGATGCCAGATCAATCGCAGCTACTGCTGCGAACAAGGGTATCCTTACACCTGCTACGGAAGTGCCTGAGAAGATCGGTAAATATAAATACAGTTTCGATAAGACAATATATGACAGAAGGGTGTTTGATTCACACGGCGTAGCTGACGAAAGTGTTGAAGTTAAGTTCGGCCCCAATATCAAGGACTGGCCGGCTATGAGTCCGCTTCCCGAGAATCTCCTGCTTAAAGTTGTTTCCGAGATCCATGATCCGGTAACGACTACGGATGAGCTGATTCCTTCGGGTGAGACTTCTTCATATAGAAGTAATCCCCTGGGACTTGCTGAGTTTACTCTCTCAAGGAAGGATCCTGAATATGTGGGACGTGCCAAGGAAGTGCAGCAGGCACAGAAATCCATTGAGTCAGGAAAGACAGCGGCAGACGGATATGATGAGATTGCAGCTGTTATAGCAAAGATAGAACAGAACGTTTCCGGAGCAGAAGGGATCGGAACTGCTGTGGCTGAAGGAGAGGTTACATCTACAGTAAGAAAGCTTGGTGTAGGCTCCACGATCTTTGCTGTTAAGCCCGGTGACGGTTCCGCCCGTGAGCAGGCAGCTTCCTGCCAGAAGGTACTCGGTGGCTGGGCAAATATCGCAAACGAGTATGCCACCAAGAGATACCGTTCAAACCTTATCAACTGGGGTATGCTTCCCTTCGTTATCCCGGAGGGAGAGCTTCCTTTCAAAAATCTCGACTATGTATATCTCCCCGGAATCAGGGAAGAGGTCGAGAAAAAGGCAGACAGCATAAAGGCGTATGCAGTTACTTCAGACGGAGTGAAGGAGTTTACTCTTGCGCTGGGCGGATTGACAGATACAGAGAGAGAGATAATCCTTGATGGATGTCTGATCAATTATAACAGACAGTAAAAGAGATTTGTCGTTCAGGCATGGGTGTCTGAGGAAGGACAGAGGTGTATGGCAAACAAAACCATAAAACTTGGAAATCATATAGTAAGCGACAGCAGCACTCCATATATGATAGCTGAAATTGGCATCAATCATAATGGTGATATTCAGGTTGCCAAAAAACTTATGGATGCGGCTTTTGCCTGCGAATGGGACTGCGTGAAATACCAGAAGCGTACTCCGGATATCGCAGTACCCGAGGCGCAGAAACAGGTGCCAAGGGATACACCCTGGGGAACCATGGCTTACATTGATTACAAGAAACACATTGAGTTCGAAAAAGAAGAATACGATGTGATAGACGAGTATTGCAGATCAAAGCCGCTTGACTGGACTGCAAGCCCATGGGATATACCGAGTCTTGAATTCCTTCTTGAGTATGATGTGCCTTTTATAAAAATCCCTTCGGCACTCAATACCAATAAGGAGATAATAAAAAAGGCCTGTGAATCCGGCAAGCCGGTTGTATTATCTGAAGGTATGTCAGAGCTGGATGAAATGGACACCACCATCGGCTGGCTTGAGGATTATTCAAACGGTGACTATATAATATGCCATACCAACAGCAGCTACCCCAGCCCTAATAATGAACTGAACTTAAGACTCATTAATACAATGCGTGAGAGATATGATTGCCTGGTAGGATACAGCGGACATGAGGCTAATCTTGAGCCTTCCGTGATAGCCGCTGTGCTGGGGGCATGTCTTATTGAGAGGCATGTCACTCTTTCACATGATATGTGGGGTTCGGACCAGAAGGCATCCCTGGAAGTGCAGGCAATGGCACTTCTTAAAAAGCGTATCACCTCCGCACTTGAGACACTGGGAGACGGTGAGAAGCGTCTGTATGACACGGAATTGAAAAAGAGAAGAGAACTGAGAGGAAACTAATGAATTATCTGTTTACGGGACTTGGTTCCATAGGTCAGAGACATTTAAGGAATCTGTATGTGTTGAAGGGATCTGATGATCACATATACGCATACAGGGTTCTCAGAAATAACAGGGTACTAGACAATAAGCTTAATGTCATAGGCGATGATCTGGAAGAACGGTATGGCATTGAGTATGTGCCCACACTTGATGCAGCATGGGATAAGAATATCGATGCTGTTTTTATTTGCAATCCATCTGCATGCCACTTTGAAGTGATGAAGGCGGCGGCTGACCACAATGTAAATATTTTCTGTGAAAAGCCGGTTTCATCCTCAATGGAAGGAATGGATGAGCTTCTTAACGAGATAGAACAAAAGGGACTGGTCAACTTTGCCGGATACCAGCAGAGATTTCATCCCTGCGTAATGGCTGCAAGAGAACTCCTTGAAAGCCGTGCCATTGGCAGAGTGACTTCAGTATTTGCCGAGCTGGGTGAGGATGTTTCTGGTATGCACAAATATGAGGATTACCGTACCTCCTATACTGCAAAGAAAAGCTTAGGGGGCGGCGTGGTAATGACTCAGATCCACGAGCTTGATTATCTGTATTCATTCTTCGGAATGCCGGAGAGTGTGTATGCCGTGGGAGGGACTCTTGCGGACTTCGAGATAGATGTGGAAGATACCGCCGATATACTTATGAAAGTGGAACATGAGGGGTATAAGATACCTGTGCATGTGCATGAGGATTTTGTACAGCGCCCGGCTACACGGCACTGCAAGATCGTAGGAACTGACGGAATGATCCTTTTTGACCTGCTTCAGAACAGGATATCCGTATACAATAGAGCTGGGGAGCTTACGCGTGGTGAAGTATTTGATTTCGACAGGAACAATATGTTCTATGATGAGATGAAAGCTTTTCTGGAGGCTCTTCGTGAAAAGAAAATGACCACGATTCCTGTAAGGGAGGGAGTTGCCAGCTTAAAGATCGCGCTGGCCGTTAAGGGATCCCTGGAGACAGGGGAAGTAGTAAAGCTGCAGTAATAACAGAGGTAAAAGCCATGAATAAAGACTACATTGATCTGATAAAGAAAGACAGCGTGTATGCTATCATACCGGCCAGGTCCGGCAGCAAAGGTGTAAAGAATAAGAATATAAGATGTCTCAAGGGGTATCCTCTTATTGCATTTACGGCTGCTGCGACAAATATGTGCGGTGAGGCATCCAGAGTGCTTATATCCACGGATTCGGAGTACTATGCGGAGATAGGAAAGTATTACGGTGCGGAGGCGCCTTTCTTAAGACCTGCCGAGATATCCGGCGACAAATCCACTGATATAGAGTTTATGGAACATGCCATTACCTGGCTTGCTGAGAATGAAGGAGTCCTGCCGGAATACTTTATGCATATGCGTCCCACATATCCCTTAAGAAAACCGGAAATAGTAAGTGAAGCGGTAAAAAGGATGAAAGCCGATCCGTCAGCCACCAGCCTGCGCTCGGCACATCTGGCACCAAATACCCCGTATAAATGGTTCAACCTGAGGGAAGACGGATATTATAAGAGCATTAAACCGGGGCTGACACTGGACGAGGCCAATAACCCCAGGCAGGCTTTTCCGGATGTTTATATTCCTGACAGCTATGTAGATGTGCTAAGGACTGAATTTATAATAAACAACGACCTGATGCACGGCGACTGGATGATAGGATATGTCGTTGAAGGCGGTATTGATGTGGATGCCAAGGAAGATATGGATTTCCTTGAGTATTATGTAAGCGACCACAGCAATCCGGTACTTGAGTATCTGCAGGCAAATTATAAGACACTTGAGGAATTACCTTTTAGAAATGAGTGCTCAGACTCATAACATATATCGGGGCTGATCCAAAAGGCAGGGAGTATAGAAGATCATCATACAAAAATGGGAGATATGATAATGAAGACTAAATATTTACAGCGTATGGAGATCACCGACCGTGTCTGCATCATAACCGGCGGTGGCGGACTCATAGGACTTAAGCATGCTGAAGCAGTCGTTGAGGGCGGCGGCATCCCTGTACTGCTTGACATAGTCGGTAGCGGAATGGAGAGGAATGCCTGCAAATTAAAGGAAGAGTATGGTGATGATGTCAGATGCGAATGCATCATTACTGATATTACTTCCCGTGAAAAGCTCTGCGAAGTAAGAGATATGCTTATGGAAAAGTACGGGCATATTGATGTGCTGATCAATAATGCGGCCAATAATCCCAAGGTGGAGGGAGGCTCCAAGAATCTCGGTGCCATGAGATTTACCAATTTCCCTGTGGATATATGGAATCAGGATATTGCAGTCGGTCTTACCGGTGCGATGCTCTGTGCCCAGGTTTTCGGTGAAGTGATGGAGAAGCAGAAAAAGGGAGTAGTACTCAATATCTCATCCGATTACGGAATCATAGCGCCGGATCAGAGGATATACAGAAAAGAGGGACTGCCGGAGGAAGAGCAGACTGTGAAGCCGGTTTCCTATTCCGTAGTAAAGCACGGCATCATAGGTCTTACGAAGTACCTTGCCATCTATTGGGCAGATAAGGGAATACGTGTGAATACTCTCTGTCCTGCCAGTCTCTCAAATGGACAGGATGATGAATTTGTGGCAAAGATAAGTAACCTGATACCCATGGGGCGAATGAGCGATCCTGACGAATATGTCTGCACCATACTGTATATGATTTCTGATGCTGCAACATATATGACAGGCTCCACAGTGATATGTGATGGCGGAAGGACCAGCTGGTAGAATTCTGATCAGAATAACAGAATAATCCGGGACAGTACTCAGTTTCCGCTGTTCTGGGCTTTGCTTCTGGTGCTGTATTTCCAGTTCTTTATTTTGTACATTTCCTCGTCAGCGGACTTTAATACCGTATTAAAATCGAAATCATCATTGAGCACGGAGGTTATGTAGCCGCTGCTGGTAGCGACCGTGTACGGTTTTTTTGCTTCCTTATTGTAATTATCAAGATATTTTTCTATATTCCTGATGATCTCATCGGGATCGCAGTCTCCGATTATCACTGAAAATACTTCATCACCGCCGAATCGTGTCGAAAGGCTTTTCTCGGGAGTAGCATTGAAAAGAGCCTGGGCCACAGCGGCAATGGAACTGTCTCCGTCGGCATGTCCGAAATTATCATTAATATACTTCAATCCGTCCAGATCGGACATGATCACGGTTATGGGCTTATTCTTATTTTCCGGTTTTTTCTTAAGCCTGTTGAAGATATTCATAAAACCAATACGGTTATACAGTCCGGTCAGAGGATCGTGCCGGTACATTTCATCCATTTTTTCAAGAAGCATGCTCTGGTACTGTATATTGATAAAACCGCCGATGCCGATACTGATGGCATTGGTAACTCCCATTGCATTGGAGTAGTTTGAGATCAGATAATCCTTAAAATAGTAGCACACGAAACCGAAGGGACGGTTCATATAGTCGAGCGCATTGAAAATAAGAGGATATCCGCTTTGGGTAAGCTCCAGCATCCTGTCGTGTATGGCGGGTTCAAGTATATCCTCGGTGATATTTTCGGAGATTCTGTCAAGGGTGATATTTTCCGATACTTTCTGGGGGTTCTCGGAATCATAGAGCAATATGAATTCCTTTCCGGAATTATCTGTCTGCTGCTCGGTAAAATAATTTATGTCATTATCAAAGCACCTTTTGTCAATAACACACAAAAGTGAATCGGTTTTGTACGATCTGAGATTTGATGTAAGCTCATTGATGTCCCTGCTTGTCTGCATCGCCGATGTCATCATATGGAGAACGCGGTTGTCGTCATTGTGTCTTGCAAAGCTTTCCTTGAACCAGTTACGGAGTATAATCGGATGCTCGGTATGCTCGGGGCAGCCACAGGATTCATTAGCCATAAAGACCGGCATGATCTTTCGGTCGTGGCAGACATTTTTATTTTTGATCGTTTCAAGTACCTGCTCGGCTGTTGCATCAGCAAGCTGAAGTGTGTCACAGGCTGCGGTAGTGATCTTGGGCGAGGTGAAATATATGCCGTCATATCCGTCAAAACCTGTAACGATGACATCACCGGGTACTTTGTATCCCGCATCCAAAAGCATTTCCGAAACGGTTATCGCCATAACATCGTTTGCACAGATAATGGCATCCGGAAGAACGTCTCTTTCAAGCAGCGCCTTGGTAGCGACACGGCAGGGATCCGCCCAGAAATCGCCGTGGCTTATCATTGTATCGTCAAAGGGAATGTTGTTTTCGGCAAGTACTTTCTTAAAGACCTCGATACGTCTGTCTGAAAATTCATTATTCTTATGGCCTGCCATCATATGAGGACGCTTTACCTTGTGGTGCTCAATTACATGGCGGACCACAAGCTCAAAGCCCTTTTCATAATCATAGTTTATGCATGTGGTACCTTCGTAGTGGCCATCTGCAACAATGACAGGAACATTATGTTTTTTTGAATTGCTGATGATCTTGTTGGCTATCTTATGGCTCTTGATGCGCTCGTCCATGATAACGACTGCTTCGACAGAGTCATAGGGGATCAGGTCAAAGACGTATTTTTCCGTGGCAGGCCGGTCCTCTTCCCAATAGATATCGGAATTAATGGCAAACACAAGCAAAGAGCAGCCGTTTGCTTTGAGCTTCTCATTTACTTTCACTATAAAACCATGTATCTGCGGGTCATAGACCCTGGATGTGCAGAGAGCAATCAGTTTTCTGCCGCCGGCCATATCGAATTCCTCGGCTTCCCAACAATACTTTAGAGAAGATTATACACGAAAAATGCGCAAATTATTAATTATTTTATGAAAAAAAAGTGAAATATTCGTAAAGAAGGCTTATAAATTACCGAAAAAGTAGTATTATCATAATTCGGGGATGTAAATGAAATATGGTTTATAATCGGGAAGAGAATTTCCGAAGCAGAACAGGAGGCATAACATTGGTTAAAGTAACAAATCTGTCGAAAAGCTACGGTGAAGTGGTGGCTGTGAAGGGCTTGTCTTTTGAACTGGAAAAGGGGAAGATATACGGTTTCCTCGGGCCTAATGGTGCCGGAAAATCAACTACCATGAACATAATGACCGGGTATATTGCACCGTCTGCAGGAACTGTGGTGGTAAATGGTCATGACATAAGGAAGGAACCGGAAAAAGCAAAGCAGAACATCGGCTACCTTCCGGAACTCCCGCCCCTCTACACTGATATGAGAGTCGGTGAATATATCACTTTTGCCCAGGAGCTTAAAAAGGTCCCCAGAGACAGCAGGCCGGAGGAACTGAGTAAGATCTTAAAGCTTACGGGGCTTGAAGAATATGAATATCGGATGATACGCAATCTCTCCAAAGGATATAAGCAGCGCGTAGGACTGGCCCAGGCACTTGTGGGAGATCCGGAGGTCATCATTCTGGATGAACCTACCGTCGGGCTTGATCCCCAGCAGATAATAGAAATGCGTAATCTGATGCGTTCCTTAAGGGAAGAACATATCGTGATACTCAGCACCCATATACTGACGGAAGTAAATGAGGTATGTGATGAGGTACTTATAATAAGTAACGGCGAACTGGCAGCCAGGGGAACGCCGGATGAGCTTGAAAGCAAGCTGGAGAAAAAGACAAGGATAGATATTGAAGTCCTTGGCAGTGAGGATAAGATCTGTGATGCCTTGAAGAACGTGGATTCCATCGACCGGATCCTTTCAGGCGACAGAGTGCTTTATGCGAAGACTGCAAATGATGATGAAAATACGGCTAAGCCTGAGGGCACGGCAGACAGCGGTGACAGTGTAAAGATAACCGTTGAAACCTCATCCGAAGATGACATCCGCACGGATGTAGCCAAAGCCCTTGCGGCAGCAGCGCTGCCGGTACTTTCAATGAATGTTGAGAGTAGCTCCATGGAGGACGTGTTCCTTTCTGTTACTCAGCAGACAAGGGGCAGGATTGGGGAGAATGATATATCAGATGATGCGGAAGGATCTGATGAAAGCTCCGAAGATTCAGATGAATCGGCAGCAGACGAGCCTGATTCTGATGTTTCGGAATCAGATGATAAGAAGGGAGATGAGGAATAATGCTTGCGATATTTAAAAGAGATTTCAAATCTTATCTGCATAGCTTTATAGGACCGCTTGCTGTTACCGTAATACTTGTATTTATGATGATATTTTTTGCGGTGAATAACCTGGTTTACGGTTATTCAGTGATAAATGCCGCACTTTACGGGGCGTGTCTGTACGGTATTACTTTTTCGATGCCAATTCTTTGTATGAGGACTTTTGCGGAGGAGAGACGCAGCAAGACAGACCAGATGATACTTACCGCACCCGTATCCATTGCCGGGATAGTAATGGGTAAATTTATGGCGCTTGTGTCCGTGCTGCTGATACCTGCGGGACTGTCCTGCTTTCTGCCTCTTGTGCTTGGCAAATACGGAAATGTTTCATATAAATGGTCCTATACCTGTGTATTAGCTTTTATCCTCTACGGAATGATGATCATTTCACTGTGTATGTTCATGTCATCTCTGGTAGAAAATCCGATAATCGCTGCAGTGTTTTCAATGATAGCAAGTTTTTTGGGAATATTACTGCCGGGAGCATATACACATATTCCTATTGAATGGCTTAGGAAGTTTCTGGATTCCACCTACAACTTTACGGACAGGCTGGCTGATCTTATGATGGGAACTCTTGACTGGACGGCTGTGATATATTTTGTTTCATTTACACTTCTCTTTCTTTTTCTCTGTACTCAGGTGATCGAGAAGAGGAGATACAGCCTGAAAAAGGGAATGTACAGTGCAGGCATTTATTCCGGAAGCCTTATAATTATCTGTGTTGCGGCTGTTATTGCTATAAATGTTTCTTCGGCTGAGTTTCCTGAGAATGTAAAAAATGTTGATGTCAGCGGAACCGGAATGTATTCCCTTTCGCAGGATAGTAAGGACATACTGAATAATATGACGGATGATGTGGCAATATATTATCTGGCAAAGGAAAATGATACTGAGGGTGAAAAAGATGTTGATATAGAGCGGATACTTAAGCTTTATGCCGGAACAGGCAAGCATGTGACGCTCAGTTATGTTGATATCAGTATTGATCCGCAGTTTGCTGCCCAGTATACCGATAATGAGCTTTCGTACAACAGCGTGATCGTTGTGGACAAGACAAACGGCAGGAGCAGGGCTGTTGATTTTTATGATATGGTCAACATGGAATATGACTCAAATTATCAGCCTTATATTTCAAGCTACGATATAGAAGGCCAGGTGTCGGGGGCTATCCAGTATGTAATGCTTTCAGCAGACAAGCTTCTTAATGCATACTGTGTGACTGGTCATGATGAGATGAGGTTTGATCAGAGCTATGACAGGGTATTTACAAATTACAGTATGAATCTGCATGACATAGACCTTAAGACAGCTTCTGCGATTCCGGAAGACTGCGATCTGCTTATCATAAACGCTCCCGCGTCAGATTATATGGCGGAGGAAGTTTCTCTGATAAAAGAATATCTGGACAAGGGCGGCAACATATTGATAATGACATTCTATGCAACACCGGACATGAATAATTTTAATGAACTGCTTTCTTATTACGGCGTTGAGAAAAAGCCCGGACTGGTAGTAGAGTCAGATGAATCTATGTATTTTTATCAGCTTCAGGTGCCGGTATATCTTTATCCGGAGCTCTGCTATGATGATATAACGGAAAATGTTGCAGACGGTGATGGTGAGCATGTGATGTCACCTTTCTCACAGGCGTTAGTCTATACGGATGATCCGGACGATAATATTTCCTATTCACCGCTTCTCCGCACATCTGAAAAAGCGTATATAAAGACGGATTACCGGACTGCGGAAAATCTTGATAAGGCAGCAGGTGATGAGGAGGGACAGTTCGTGATAGCTCTCCGTGCGCAGAAGATACTTGAGGATGGAAATGTTTCAAAGGCTGTAATATATACGGGAGTATTTATGGATCCCTATGGAACATATGGAATGTTTTCCGAGGCAACGGACTATTACACTGGGGGTATGAACCAGAAGCTTTTCGGGAATACCCTTGGACAGTTAGTGGAGCTTGAAAATGATATTGTGACCATTCCTCCGCATGATTCCGTGGCTACGATATATTTTACACCTGCACAGGCGAGGAACATACTGCTTACACAGTTTATAGTAATCGCAGTAATATTCTTTGGCGGTCTGGGAATATGGATCTACAGAAGGAGAGGGTGAGTTATACCTTGTTCAAATGCTGAAAATCAGGGATAATGCTGATGTTAAAACTATCCGAGGAGTTAAATTCATGAATATTGCAAGCAGAGTCTATTGCAGGATATTCCAGTTCGGGTTCAAAGTGGCTATACCTTTCCTGCCATACAGAAATCCTGATGTGCTGAATAAAGCTGACCAGGTACCGGATTATCTGAAAAAGCATGGCAGGACATCGGTACTGCTGGTTACAGACAGTGCCATAAGGGGACTGGGAATAACAGCGCATCTTGAAAGCCTGATCAAAGAGAATGGAATAAAGCTGACCGTATATGATAAGGTAACGCCCAATCCCACTGTCGCCCAGGTAGAGGAAGCACGGGGAATATACATTGCAAACGGTTGTGACGCATTGATAGGGTTTGGAGGCGGCTCTTCCATGGATACCGCAAAGGCCGTGGGTGCGCTCATAGCCAGACCGGATGCAGATCTGGAAAAACTGGGAGGCATGCTCAGGATATGGGCCAAAACTCCACTTACCATCGCTGTTCCTACAACTGCCGGTACAGGAAGTGAAACTACGGTAGCTGCTATTGTACAGGATACGGAGACGGGACATAAGTATGCTCTTATGGATTTTCCTCTTATACCGGATGCGGCCCTGCTTGATCCTGAAAATACCAGAACGGTTCCTCCTGTCGTGACTGCAGGGACCGGAGCTGATGTCATAGTCCACGCCGTTGAGGCATATATCGGAAATTCCACTACAAAGCTTACCAGAAGGGAAGCGCTGAGGGCTGTCAGGCTTTCTTTTAAATATCTTAAGAGGGCATATAAAAACGGTAACGACATGAAGGCAAGGCGTGCCATGGCAAGAGCATCATATCTTGCAGGCTCTGCCTTTACGGTTTCCTATGTGGGTTATGCTCATGCCGTATCACATTCACTGAGCGGAAAGTACAATGTGCCTCACGGCATGACCTGCGGAATACTGCTTCCTTATGTGCTGGATGCCTATGGCCCCAAGATCAACCCGCAGCTTCATGCACTGGCTATAGCAGCCGGAGTGGCAGATAAGGAAATGAGTGACGCAGAGGCCGCGGCTAATTTTAAGGCAGCGCTCAAGACACTCTGGCGTGAGATAGGAATACCGGAGACTGTGGCTGAACTTAAAAAAGAAGATATTTACATGCTTGCAAAGAAAGCGGCAAAGGAAGGCAATCCCGTATATCCCGTGCCGGTGCTTATGGATGCAAACGAACTGATGCAGCTGTATTTTGATGTGCTGGAATAACGGAGTCCGGATATTTTGAGGCCGTTATTCCGGAAAAGCAGATCCCTACAGAGGAATAATATATGGCAAAGAATAATGAAAAAAACTTTGATACCGGTATGAACGGTTCTCCCGGACAGGTAATAGAGGACGCTTCGGAAGAAAAGAACTATGTAATCATAGATGATATTGCAGGAAAGAAGCGCCTTAACGATAAGCCTGTGGAAGTGTCAGAATCTGATAACGGGCCTGAAAAGGCCGAGATAGCAGCAGAAGTTAAAAATGATGAGGTGATAACCGATAAGAGCGGCGCTTCCATCGGTGTTGTTTTCATCACGGTTACGGCAGCTGCTGTTATGCTGACGCTTATGTTTTTTCTTTCATTTAAGGGAGCTGATCCCGCAGCCAAATGCGCAGTGAAATTTACCAAATCCGTGTGGAACGGAAATTTTGACAATGCAGAAGACATGGTGAGAGGAGGCACTGAATCTCCTGATGAATCCGGGATTGCTACAGGAGAGATGCTTTCTGATATATATTCAGGTGTATATGGAAAAATAAAAAAAGTGACTGTTTCAAAGCCGGCCTATTTCGATAATGAACAAGGAGAAAGTTGTGCAGAGCTTTATGTTATTGTTATCAATGATTCCGATAAGGCCTATAGGACAGGTTATGTTCTGACGGAGACGGAGGATGGTTGGCTTGTAGATATGGATGCTACCGGTGCAGAAGGCTTCCTCCGGATAAAGACTGACGGGGCCACTGATGCGGGTGAAGAAGATGCGCCGGATGGTGATCATGACGGGGAGGTGGATGCTAATGAGTAAGTTAAAGATCATGCTTCTTGTCATAATGGTTGCCGGGATTGCAATGCTGACCGGCTGTGAGGGGCGCCTGGAGTCGGATCTTCAAGTAAACGATGACCTGAGCGGAACCCGTGTATATACGCTGACCGCCAAAAAATCAGACCTGCGGAACGGCTTTTTTGACGACGGCAGTAGAATTATAAATGAAATAAAGAATGGTACGCCCAAGGAGCTGAGTTTCAGGGACCGTTCATCCGGAGATCAGGCAGTGCTTGAGTTTACGCTGGAATTTACTGACCTGGAGGACTATGAAGATAAGATAGATGCGCTGATAGTGGCCGGTGGAGGTCTGGCACCTGCTGATGCTGTTATTTATGAGATGCCCGATTCACCCTTTGTTTCCGGCATGATCTATCAGGAGAATTTCTCCATGCATGATCCCATGATCTGGCTGGAAAATCTTCTGATAGAAAAGACATCCTTAAGTGAATCAAACCGCAAGGATATCTACGGTGAGAAAGTTTCAAACTATACCGTAAAGGGTGTAAGCGGAAGCGAACTGAAGATAAACATAGATAATATAGAGTATTACTCTCTGGATGAGATAGATATCTATACTATTGCAAAAGGCGATGGGACTTTTGACCGCAGGATCGAAGTCCGTATACCTAACGAAGCAATGGAGAGGAATCGTGTACCCATTACTAAATTTTTAGAAGCCAACGAGGGTGGCAAGATATTCGGAGAATGGAAGACTTCAGGAAATAAAACAGTCTACAGCCTGTACGCTTCGAATCTGTCTGCTGAGGAAGTGGATGGGTTTATGAGAAATTTCTACGGGCTGGACTCCGGAACATTTTTTGAATATTCATCCGCCAGTGCCTGGAAATACAGGAGTGCCTATAATGAGCTGGCAAAAAATGCCGCAGGATTTTTCTACAGCATGGGTGGCATAAAGGAAAGTGTCAATCTGAGTAATTTCACCGGAAGTAATTCGGAAGCATTGAGGACTAAATATTATGTCTTTCGTTCTAACAGTGCGGTGGGAAAGCTTACACTGGATAACGGTCAAAGCCTGGAAGTAAATTCAATAGGCGACAATCGTTTCAGCGCGAATGGCTACTCTGAGCTCTTTTCCCAGGATTCACCAGTCTACAGCGTGGATTATGCATACAGCAATGGCATACACGCTGACAGTGCGGATGTCGAGCTCAGTGTTAAGCGAAACGGCGACATAGAACGCATGGTTACCATTCACTTTACGACAGAAATCTCTGAGGATGAGCTTGCTGATGTAAGAAGCGAGGTGGAGAACTACCTGTCAGGGATTATTCCGGAAGACAGCAGGGCTTCAATAAAACTTAAGAGTATCGAGGCTGATGCTTCCGGTTTCAGTATAGTGGTTGTGTCTGAGGCCAAAGGGGGAGATATGGTCAGGGAGGATGAGCTGTGGCAGCAGGCTTTTGGCTCAGACAATGAAATATATGTGACATCAAATACCCAGGCCCCTTTACCACTGTCAGCATCCATTTGCCTGAATGAAAGTTTTGATCTTAACAGTTTCTCTGATGGAAGCATTGACACTGTGACATATAAGGTGAATGGCGTGACTGTCGAGGATGGCGGGCAGTATATTGTGACATACAGTGATTTTGACTCGACTCAGCCAATAAGCGTGTTTATAAAAGGAAAAAGCAGCGGCATTTCTGTTATTGCCGGTTATGTGCTGGGAGTACTAACGCTTATCGTGCTTGCATTTGCGGTCTGGGCGGTCATAAGCTTTATCAAAGGCATTCCATACAGACAGGCCCACAGGTGAGTGTTATTAAATACTGATAATTTTGGGGGCTTTGTTGCATTGAACAAGCCCCCTGCTTGTGATAAAATATAGCAGAGTGGTAAAGTGTTTTTGTTTCTGCACTTGCTGTTACAAACGGTGTATGTTTTATAATGGCATGAAAAAAGGTGGGGTGTCAAAAATACATAATGGAAATGTGATTAACGGCAAGCCTGCAAGGCGGGGTAGAAATGCCGTTCGTTTTATCTTGTCTGTGGCAGTGGTTTTTTGCGTGTTCTTTTTGTCTGCTGCATCACTTGAGTCTGATGCTGCCTCAGCAACTACCAAAGGTGTGGTCACTAACAATATCCATAATAATAATTATTCAGGCACGGCATCTGTTGCCAATTCCGCACTGGTCAATAATAATGATGGAACCTTCAGCCGTGTGGAAAATATGGGCGATATAGTACTTGTGGAAAAGTACAATACCTCCGGTGTGCTGCTGGAACAGCGCTTTATAAATATGGAGCTTCCGATCTATGGCGGATGTTTTTCAGGAGCTAATTATAATTACATACTTTTTGGCTATCCGAACCCTTCCAATAATTCCAGTGAGGAAGTTATCCGTGTCGTAAAATACACCAAGACATGGGGAAGAGTGGGCTCTGCTTCAATATATGGATGTAATACCAGAATGCCTTTTTACGGCTGTAATTCAGACCTGACGGAGTATGGCAATACAGTATATGTTAAGGCGGGGCATCAGACCTGTAACGGTGGTCAGGCCAGCATCACTTTTTCCTTTGATTCTTCTACCTTTAAGGTTACGGATATCCTGTGTGTTGATTCCAATGTTACTGCAGGATGTTTTGCTAATACGGCTGCGACATACATTGACGCATCTGATGGAAATATCGTTACAGTTGATCACAGTATGACATCACCTTATTCCATGGTAATGTCAAAATACTCCACCCCTGCGGGCAGGAGCAGCTTTAGCCAGTATGCATACAGTACGGATGTACCTCTTCTTGGGAAATCAACAGCTACTCTTGGAGGTCTGGAGTCCTCCGCCCAGTATTATCTGGCTGTAGGTGCCATGTCTACTGCAGACGGTACTTCACCTAATCACAATGTATTTGTTTCTGCTGTCCCAAAGAGTAATTTTGGGAAAAATACGGAGCTGGCATATTTGACAGGATATGCATACGGTGATGAGAATACGGTAATGACACCGTATCTTGTAAAGGTTGACGGTGATCATTTTGTAGTAATCTGGGAGACTAAGAAAGGCTACAGCGAGACAGAAACCATATATTATGCTTATATAGACGGTGCTGGAAATATGCGCGGTGAAGTAAAGAGCATGACAGGTTGTCTGTCTGACTGTTATCCCATTCTCATAGGTGCGAATATATATTGGTATACCACGAATGGTGCCAAGATGGTTATATATTCTCTGCCGGCCCTTTCAAATGATGCACGCACCGCATCGGTGGCTGAGGCTCAGGTATATAACGGAGTTGATTATTCAAGGGTTTATGATTACTCATTCTATGTGAGCCATTATGCTGATGTGAGGGTTCTGTACCAGACAGATCCAAAGGGTGCGCTGGCACACTTTGTCAACAGTGGCATGGCAGAAGGCAGACAGGGCTGTGAGAATTTCAATGTCTTCGTTTATAGGGATAATTATGCAGATGTAAGGAACGCGTACGGTAATGACCTGAAACAGTATTATCTGCATTTTATGAATTATGGTTATGCTGAAGGCAGAAGTGCACAAAAGAAATGGTGAAAAAAAATATTATTTTGGGGGTACGGTATTATGAATGATCAAAACGGAACAATCTCAAAAGTAAAACAGATGATTCGTGACGCTGACAATATCGTGGTTCTGTTAGGTATAGGAACTGTTATTGAGAGTGGCGGAGAGAATATCTGGTCATCCAGAGAGTGTTATCGCCTGGAGGAAAAGTACCACAAGTCACCTGATGAAATGATGTCGGTTGAGTACTACAGTGCGAGACGGGATAAGTTTTTTGAGTTTTATAAAAATGAGATAATTGCGAATATCCTGGAGCCGGCGTCTCTTTATGATGAGCTGGTGATCCTGCAGAAACAGGGCAAGGTTAGCAAGTTTATTACACAGAATTATTACAATCTTGAGTGCAAGGCCGGACTTGAGGATGTTATAGAACTCCATGGAAACATAAAGCATAATATCTGCCCTCATTGTGGCAAAAAGTTTGATGTGGAGTATATGCAGAAGGCAAAGGGCGTACCTACCTGTGATGAGTGTAAGTGCGCTATCCGTCCGGGGGTTCTTCTGTTTGGTGAGAAGATACTGAACGGGCCTATGACTGAGGCAGTAAATGCCTGTGAAAAAGCGGATCTGATCTTAGTGCTTGGAACAAATATGTATGACAATATGGTGCGTTTTTGTACCGGTGATTATAAAGGTGAGAGGCCGCCTTTGGTACTTGTCACCAAGGAAGAGCACTATACCGACAGATATGCGGATCTGGTTATTCACGATAAGGTGTGTGATGTGCTTCCCAAGATCATTTCAAAGGATCTGCCTGAAAAGAAGAGGGTAAAGGAAGATACAGAAGAAAAGCCTGCGACAAAGAAAGCAGCAAAGAAAAAGTAATATATGCTTTTTCCAGTGAATAAGGTGTACCTGAGTATACCGGGAGGATTGCAGTAATGGACGGGGTTATGATTCCGGGAACGGCGCAAATAAGAAAAATAGGAGCACAGTGTTCATCAGAAGAACTGATGAAAATATGTGCGGAAATGGCAAGTGGAGGATATGAGAAAAAGCTTTTCAGCATCCTCTCAAGAGTTTATGCGGAAAAAAAGGGATTCCATAAGGAAGATTTCCTTGGCATAGATGAGTATGTAGCTACCATATTGGATTCGGATATGCCGGCGGAATTGAAGATGCAAACCTTTACTTCTTTTGAGCTTGCTGACAGGTATGTGCCGGATATGGAGACTATAGAGAAATGGGTAAAGGAGTGTCCGGATAAGAGGATGAACATCGCGGGGCATTTCCTTAAATCCTATGCCGATCCTGTTTCCATGTATCCTCTGATACTGGGCAATAAGACGATTTTTAAGATATTCGTAGCAGGAGCCGATACTTATAAGCTGCTTGACCTTACAGATACCGTTATAGAGAATGAGCCGAAGGAAACAGTCACCGGACTGATTCGTGGCGTAAAGGCAAATAGAAAACATACATCCTATAGGGAATTGGCTGAGATTAAGGCACTTACAGATAAGGTTTTTGCATCACATTCGGTTTTTTATACTACAAAGCTCATATTCTGTCTTGGATACAGTGTGCCGGAAGCGTGTCTTCCGCCTGCGAGGGAGCTTTATAAGCTGCTCCGCATCACCATAAATTATGATGAGCGGACCACCAGGGAATTTGCTTCAGTATACAAGCTGGATTTCAATTCTTCGGATGAAGCGGTATGCGGATATTATCTTAAGAACAGGAAGACTGAGAAAGAAAATTCACTGGTATCCAGGTTTGCCACGCATCTTGTACGCATTGAGGATGAAAGAGTTAAGGGAAGGCTTCTTCATCAGGCCTTCAAAAGGGGAGGTCTCTTCAGAATGTATGCAGGCTGCATGCAGGACGGAGGGGTGAATGAAGAAAAGCAGAGACGTTTTCATTATACGGAGGAGCAGATAGCATGGGTGAAGACTCTTCCGGGACTTAAGGATAGTTAATTTATGAACCTCCTGCATATAGCGGGAGGTTGATTATTTTTATAAAATTCTTTAATTACAGACAGAAAGGTACAGACATCATGGCAGCTAACAGCAGAGAGAAGATCATAGTCATTGATTTCGGCGGACAGTACAACCAATTGGTGGCACGCCGTGTCAGGGAAAACCATGTGTATTGTGAGATTTATTCTTACCGCACACCTCTTGAAGAGATTCGGGCAATGAACCCTAAGGGTATAATCCTTACGGGAGGTCCCAACAGTGTGTATGAGGAGAATGCGGCGACCTGCTCCCGTGAGCTGTTCGAGCTGGGAATACCTGTACTGGGACTGTGCTACGGTGCGCAGCTTATGAGTCAGGTACTGGGGGGAAAGGTCGCAAAAGCCCCGGTGCGTGAGTATGGGAAGATAGAAGTGACGGTGGATAAATCATCAGCAATATTCAGCAACGTCAGTGAAAAAACTGTCTGCTGGATGAGCCACAATGATTATATAGAAAAAGCAGCAGAAGGATTTAAGATCACAGCCCACACTAACGACTGTCCTGTGGCGGCAGCAGAAAACAGGGAAAAGAATCTGTATCTGATCCAGTTCCATCCTGAGGTGCTTCACACGGTGGAAGGAAAAAAGATGCTTTCCAACTTTGTATATAAGGTGTGCGGGTGCGCCGGTGACTGGAAGATGGACGCATTTGCTGAGGAGCAGATAAAGGCAATCAGGGAAAAGGTCGGAAACGGTAAAGTCCTCTGTGCTCTTTCCGGAGGTGTTGATTCTTCGGTGGCTGCAGTACTTTTATCCAAGGCTGTCGGTGAGCAGCTTACCTGCGTGTTTGTTGACCATGGTCTGCTTCGTAAAAATGAGAGTGAAGAAGTAGAGTCTGTCTTCGGACCGGGTGGAAACTACAACCTTAATTTTATAAGAGTGGATGCAAGACACCGGTTCTATGTAAAGCTTGCAGGTGTGTCGGAGCCGGAGCAGAAGAGGAAGATAATCGGCGAGGAATTCATCCGCGTGTTTGAAGAAGAGGCAAAGAAGATCGGTAAGGTTGATTTCCTCGTACAGGGAACGATCTACCCGGATGTGGTTGAGTCCGGCTTGGGCGGAGAGTCCGCAGTCATAAAGAGTCACCATAATGTAGGCGGTCTGCCTGATTATGTCGATTTCAAAGAAATAATTGAGCCCCTCCGCGATCTCTTTAAGGACGAGGTGAGAAAGGTGGGACTGGAGCTTGGCATTCCGGACTATCTTGTATTCAGGCAGCCTTTCCCGGGACCGGGATTAGGCATCCGCATAGTCGGTGATGTAACAGAAGATAAGGTAAGGATAGTTCAGGATGCTGACTATATCTATCGTCACGAAGTGGAAAAGGCAGCGAATGAGTATGCTTACAAGGCAGCAGAGGAATCTGGCACTCCCCTGGACAAGGAGGCACCGGACCACGCCCTGCTCAGGAGTTTCTGGCCGTCCTGGATGCCTGACCAGTACTTTGCTGCACTTACAAATATGCGTTCCGTAGGTGTCATGGGTGACGAGAGGACATATGATTACGCAGTTGCCCTCAGGGGTGTGAAGACCATTGACTTCATGACCGCCGAAAGTGCGGAGATCCCGTACTCAGTACTCCAGACTGTGATGAACAGGATCATCAATGAGGTCAAGGGCGTGAACAGGGTAATGTTCGACCTGACGAGCAAGCCGCCGGGAACGATTGAGCTGGAGTGATTTTTTCTCAAAAAGAACCCAGTATTTATGCGGGTTGCAAGCATATTTGCTTAAGAATTGGCAACAATTTGGCAACAAAATCAGAGTTATTCTCTGAATAATCTC